>NZ_JAYFNG010000030.1:0-68338 GCF_034933565.1 Raineyella sp. | reverse complement strand
TGTCGGGGCGCCCCCGGGGGCGCCCCGACACAGGACCGGACCGCAGTCGTCTGGGCACCCTCCGACGACCACACCGGGTCGGAACCCGCCGACGACCGCGTGCTGTGGCCCTCCGAGAACCACGCGCTGTGGAAGCCGGGGGCCACACCCTGTGGAAGCCGAGGGCTACACCCTGTGGACCGGATCCGACCAACTCCAGAAAACGCAGGCTGACAAGGCAAGTCACACCGATGTAGTTATCCACAACGGTTATCCCCATTGTGGAGAATCACACGTGTGTAAGACGCTCCATCGCCCGGGCCACGTCCTCGACCGAGCGCAGCACTGCGACCGACCCGGGGTCGGGACGACCGGCCGATCGCTGCCCCAGCCAGGCCGCCCGACCGTGGACCGCAGCCTTCGTCGCGGCCGTGTCGATCGAGCGCGCGACCGACGCCGCGCAGGCACCGGCAAGGTCATGGGCCGACCCGGGATGACCCGGACCGGCATGACCCGGCTCAGGATGACCCGGACCGGCATGGTCCAACACGGCAGGATCCGGCCCGGCATGGTCCGGCTCGGCATGGTCCGCCAGCGTCCGGCGTACGGCATCCAGCGCGTCGAGCACGGTCTTGTCGCCGACCTCGGCGTGGCCGAGGTCGGCGATCCTGGCCATGGCCAGTTCGACAGCGGACCGCAGGGATGCCGCCGACACCCGGCCGGTGTCCTCGAACGCCGCCGCGCCGGCGATCAGGCCACTGCCCAGCAGCGCCGCGAAAGTGGACGGATTGGCCGAGGCGAAGGCCGACCCGAGGGTCCTGAAGACGTCCGCTGGGTGGGCATCGTCGGGCATCGCGGCGAGGGCCGCGACCTGGGCCCGGGCGCCCGCCGCGACCGTGATCCCCAGGTCCCCGTCACCGACCGCCGCATCGAGCTCGCGGAGCTCGGGCTCATGGGAGGGCAACATGGCGCACACGCTGCGCAGCAGCGGGACCAGCGCTTCGCCGGGCACCCGTCGGACGTCGCGCGAGCCCGCCGCTGGGTGGCTGTCGTCGGCCGGCAGCGACCGGCCGGAGCCCGCGCCGGTCGGTGCGGCCTGACCGAAGAACGGCGAGTGGGCCGGTGCGGCGAGCAGCCCGGCCCGTTCGTCGTCCAGTACGCAGACCGACACCGACGCCCCGGCCATCTCCAGACTGGTGGCGTACTCCCCGACGAAGGCCAGATCGACCGCGACCCCGGCAGCCCCCAGCACCGCGTGGACCCGGCGGTAGACGATGTAGAGCTCCTCGAGCGGGGTCGCGCCGAGCCCGTTGACGAGCACGGCGACCCGGTCCCCCTCGGTGAGCCCGAGGTCGGGGACGATCCCGGCCAGGAGGCGATCGGTAATGGCGTCGGCACTCTCGAGCGGGCCCCGGTGATGCCCGGGCTCGCCGTGGATGCCGATGCCGACCTCCATCTGCCCGGCCGGCAGGTCGAAGGTCGGCTCGCCCGCCGCCGGGAGAATGGTCGGCGACAACCCGACCCCCATGGTGCGCGTCGCGTCGCACGCGCTCTGGGCGACGCGAGTCACCGCGGCCAGGTCGTCACCACGCTCGGCGGCCGCTCCGGCGACCTTGTAGGCGAAGAACAGACCGGCCACGCCGCGACGGGTCCCGGCCCGGTCGGCGGGAGCCGAGGACACGTCGTCGCGACCGAGCACCGTGGTCGTACGGATGCCTTCGGCGCCCGCCAGCTCGGCCGCCAGGTCGAAGTTGTAGACGTCACCCCCGTAGTTGCCGTACAGGTACAGCACGCCCGCCCCGCCGTCACTCGCCCGGGTGGCGGCCAGGATCTGGCGGGGCGACGGCGAGCTGAACACGTTCCCGACGGCGCATCCCGAGGCGAGGCCGGGCCCCACGTATCCGAGGAAGAGCGGCAGGTGCCCCGAACCGCCACCCGTGACGATCCCGACGCGGCCCGGCCGGCCGGCATCGACCCGCACCACCGCCCGCTGATCGTCCCCGACACGGACCAGCTCACCCGGATGGGCCAGCAGCACCCCGTCCAGGAATTCGTCGACGAAGTCCGTCGGCTCATTGATGATCTTGCGCATCGCACACCTTCCGGATCGCGCCGACCCGGGGCCCGTACGGGCCTCGGTCAGGCGGTCACCACCCCTTTCGTCACGAGATAGCACGCGTACGGCAGGGTCTCGCCCGTACGCACGGTCAGATAGGCCCGACGGGCCGACTCGTAGAACTCCGTACGCCCGGCCCCGCTCTCGGCCACCGGTCCCGCCTGGGCGCTCCGCCAGGCCGTACGACAGGCGGGCGTGGCCGGGGACTCCTCACCCTGCGCCGTGAGCATGTGCACCACGGCCGGTGTCCCGAAGGTGTCCACCGGAAGCACCGAACAGACCGCCCGGACGACCTGCTCCGCGGTGCTGCCCGGCAGCTCCACGGTCCGCCGGGCCACCGAGTGGGCGGGGAAGTTGCGGTCCACCACGGCCACGACGTCGCCGTGCCCCATCTGCGCCAGGGCGAGCAGGAGCTCGGGGACCAGCAACGGATCGAGCCCCTTCAGCATCAGGACCGCCTCGCGTCGCCGGTACCTGTCCTGGCCCCGCTCGTCCCGGCCGCTTCCGTCCCGGCACTGTCCGTCCCGGAACCGCTCGCCCGGGCCCCGTTCGTCCTTGCCGTGACCAGCTCCTCCGCGGCGATCGCGCTCAGGTGCGCGGGGCTCGGGTCCACGTCACGCAGCCGGACCAGGCGTCGGCTGACCCGCAGCACGCCGCGGGCGGCCCCCTCGCGCAGGTCCTCCGGGAGCGACTCGATGTCCTTGGTCTTGGCGGCACCGATGATGCGGCGTGACATCTTCGCGGCGGCGAAGAGCCACGCCTCCGAGCGCCAGGTGGCGAGCCGACGCTGCAGGAAGTCCTCGCCGAAGACCCGCGGGTCGACCCGGCCGGGCCACCGGCGGCGGAACTCGGCCTCGAACCCCGTCCAGGTCTCCTCGACCAGCCCCAGGCACCATTCCGCCCGCGCGTCCTCGCCCAGCGCGTAGGCGCGCGCCGCCGCGATCACGTAGTTGGCGAACAGGGCGCCGAGATCGAACGCCACCGGCCCGTAGAAGGCGAACTCGGAGTCGAAGGCCTTGACCGAGTCGGTGGCCCCACTCCCCGGCGCGCGCCGGACCATCACCGACCCGGTGTGGAGGTCGCCATGGATGAGCGCCTCGGCGTGGGTCATGAACATCCACTTGGCCTGCCCCATCGCCCGCATCATCTCCACATCGGCCTGGAACTCGGCGACATCGGGCTCGTTGGCGGCCAGGACGACGTTGCGGCCGGCGTCCACCAGCGGTTCGGTGAACACCAGGTCCTCGGTGATCGTGCACAGGTCCGCGTCGACGCTCCGGGCGATCGCCTCGGCCAGTTCGTGGCGGTCCATGCCGAACAGGCCGGTGCCGAACGCGACGGCGCCGACGTACGTCCCCACGGCAGCGGCAGCACCCTCGTGCTGCTCACCGCGGCACAGTGCACCGCGCCAGACCTCGTGGTCGGACAGGTCCTCCATCACGATGATGTGCCGATCGGCGTCGAACTCGTGGACCGCCGGCACCAAGTCGGGCACCAGCGCGTGGTGGGCGATGAGCGACTCGGCCTCGTGCCTGGCCCGGTCAGGTGTCATCGGCCACCCCTCGCCGGTCATCCGCACCCACGGCAGGGCCTGCTTGATGCACAGTCCGCGACCCTGCCGGTCCTCGACCAGGAAGACCATGTTGAGATTGCCGTCCCCGACCTCATCGCAGCGGACCAGATGATCGACATCGATGCGCGCGGCGAGATGCGGCTTCGACCTGATGTAGTCCCCGAGGGAGGATTCCGTCAGGAATTCGTAGTCAGTCTCAGTCATTTTTGTTCAAACCTTCTTCACATCTTCGGAAAGAGTCGAACGATCCGTCCGGCGTCACGTGGCCGGTGTGTAGCGCACCCGCTTGCGCGACACCGTGTAGGAGAACAACAGAGCCACGAGCAGCACCAGCCCCTTGGCGGTGTCCTGGTGGTAGTACTGGAAGCCCTTCATCGTCAGGCCGGTGAGCACGATCTGGACGAGCAGCGCGCCGAGGATGGTGCCCCAGGCGTTCGGCTTGCCGATGCCGAGCACGGAGGTCCCCACCAGCGCGACGGCCACCGCCTCCAGCAGGCTCGACGACCCGGCGTTGACGTCGCCCTGGCCGATCCGGCTGACCAGAATGAGGCCGCCGACGGCGGCGAGTTCGGCGCAGATCACGTACGCGAGCCCGCGGTAGAAACCGACCCGGACGCCGGCCAACCGGGCGGCCTCCGGATTGGCACCGACGGCGTACATCACCCGGCCCCACTTCGTCCGGCTGAGGAAGAACCAGGAGGCGATGGCGAGGACGAGCATGATGATCACCGGGATCGGAATCGGCCCGATCATGCCCCGGTCGATCTGCAGGAATCCGGGGGTGAACTTGCCGGGGGCGACCGAGCCGTCCTGGAGCACCATTCCGCCGGAGACGGACTGGCCCGACACCGGGATGAGCTTCGCGCCCTGGATCACGAACATCATCGCGAGGGTGGCCAGCAGGTCCGGGATCTTGCACACGACGATGAGGAACGCGTTGAGCAGCCCCACCAGCAGGCCGGTGAGGAGCACGACGATCACCGCGGTGGACCCGGTCATGTTGTAGAACACCATCGTCATCGCGCCCATCTGCACGGCGAGTCCGGCCTGGGACCCGATGGACATGTCCATTCCGCCGACGACCATCGAGAACGTCATCGCCAGCCCGAGGATCGCCGTCGTGGACGCGAACTTCAGCATCGCGAAGATCGACTGGCCGGTGGAGAAGGAGGGCTCGCTGGCCGCGAAGTAGATGAAGAGGGCCACGGTGACGGCGACGAAGCCGTACTTGACGACGCCGTCGCGCAACCGCATGGCGACGGTGAGGTCCTCGTCCCGGGGCCTGTCCTTGTTCCCCGCCGGTCCCTTGCCGGTCGGGCTCTTCGCCGTCGAGCGCTGCCGGGCGACGCGCGACCGGGCCCCTGCGCCGGGCCGGACGGCGTCCGGCCCGGTCGTGTCCTGCTGGGTGACGTCCTGTTGGGTCATATCCTGCTGGGTCATTGTCATGCCACCTCCGAC
This sequence comes from Raineyella sp., assembly GCF_034933565.1. NCBI lineage: Bacteria > Bacillati > Actinomycetota > Actinomycetes > Propionibacteriales > Propionibacteriaceae > Raineyella > Raineyella sp. The sequence continues at coordinate 63,212 of NZ_JAYFNG010000030.1, read as the reverse complement.
ATGCTGGTCATGATCGAGTCGGCGTCCGCCTGGGAGGAGTAGCAGTCGAGGGTGATCTGCCCCTCGACCATCACCAGGATCCGGTCCGCCACCTCGCGGATCTCGTCGACGTCGCTCGACAGGACGACGACGCAGGCGCCCGCTTCCGCCGCCTCGCGAGCCTTACGGGACAGGTCACGGCGGGCACCGATGTCGACGCCCCGGAAGGGCTCGTCCATCAACAGGACTCGCGGGCGCCCCTCGAGCCAACGGCCGACGATCACCTTCTGCTGGTTGCCACCGCTGAGCGCGTCGAGGGTCTGGTCGCTGCCGGTGGTGACGACGCTGCACGCCTCGATCACCGCCCCGGCCCGGCGCTTCTCCCGCTGGCGGTTGATCACTCCCCCGTCGCTCATCTCCCCCATGAACGGGAGGCTCACCGTACGGGCCAACGACCAGCCGGGCAGCATCGCCTCGGCGCTGCGGTCCTCCGGCACGAGGTAGACGCCCTTGCGGACGCCCTCGCCCGGGTACCGGGGCGCGTACGCCTTGCCGTCGAGACTCATCGTCCCGGCGCGCAGCGGGGCCACTCCGAAGATCCCCCGGGCGAGTTCGGACTTGCCGGCCCCGATGAGGCCCAGGACGCCGGTCACCTCGCCGTACCGCAGGGTCAGGTCGAACGGCCGCGAACGCTTGAGGAGCTGGACACCGCGCAGCTCCAGGGCGACGTCGTGGCCCCGGTGCTCGGTGAGGTTCTGGACCTCGACGGCGACATCGGCGCCGAGCATCGAGCGGACCGCGCGAGGCAGATCGACGGGCGTCGACTGCCGGTCCTTGATCTGGCCGTCGCGCAGCACCACCAGCTCGTCGGCGAGGGACTTGATCTCGCTGAGGTGGTGGGAGACGTAGAGGATCGCCACGCCGTCGGCGCGCAACCGCCGGACGACATCGAACAGCCGATCCGCCTCGGTCTGGGAGAGGGTCGAGGTCGGCTCATCGAGGACGAGCACGGACGGATGCTTGGACAGGGCCCTGGCGAGCAGGAGCAGTTGCGCGTCGGCGATGCCGAGCTCGAAGACGTCACTGCGCAACATGGCGTCCGACCAGTGCAGGTCAAGGATCTCGCTGACCTCCCGTGCCCGGGGCAGCAGGTTCCGCAGCGAGCGCACGCGCGGGACGGTGTTGTGGACGATGTCCTCGAACAGCAGGTTCTCGGCCACCGTCAGCCCGGGCACGATGCTCTCGTCGATCCGCTGGTGCACGGTCTGGATGCCGTTGCGGGCCGCCGACATCGGGTCGGTGATCTCCACCGGGCGGCCATGGACCAGGATCTCGCCATCGCCGCCCTCGTAGACCCCGGCCAGGATCTTGATCAGCGTCGACTTGCCCGCCCCGTTGGCGCCGAGAAGCGCGGTGACGGTCCCCGGACGCAGCGCCAGGGTGACGCCCTTCAGCACACTGTTGGTGCCGAAGGACTTGGTGATCCCACGCAGTTCGAGGGCGAAGTCCGGGTGGTCGCCGATCTGCTCGTCACGGACCTGCTCATCGCCGGCCCGCTCATCGCGGACGCGCTCATCGCGGACGCGCTCATCGCCGGCTCTCTTGTCAGGGTGCACTTCGTTGTGCATTCTTCCTCCAAGCACTTGGGCTCCACGGCTGGTCGGGCCCCGGGGGAGAGGCCCGACCAGCACGGGATCAGAACTGGACCGCGGGGATCCAGGCGGACGAGGACACGTCGGAGATGTTCAGCGACGGCTCCGCCGCCCGCAGGTCGTTCATGTTGTTGATGTTCTTGTCCCGCAGCGTCTGCTGGGTGACCAGGATCGGCGGGAACTCGACCTTGAGGGTGCTGAGCTGTCCGGCCATGTCGAGGGCCAGGGTCCGGGTCACGGCAGCACCGATGGCGTTCGGATCGGTGGCACCGGTCGCCACCCACGGGCTGCCGGGCGCCTTCATCAGTTCGATGTCGGCGGTCGAGATGTCCGCACCGTAGACCTTCACCTTGCTCTTCAGCTGGGGGTTCTGGTCCAGACCGCTCAGCGTGGCCTTGCTCAGCTCGTCGTACGGCGCGTAGACGGCGACCACGTCGGAGTTGGCCTTCAGCGCGTTGTCCACCATCGGGGCCGAGTCGGTCGCCGAGCTCGAGGTGTACTTGCCGGTCTTGAACTTCTCGGTCCAGCTGTTGTCCTTCTTGTACTGCTGCCAGACGACGTCGCGGCGGTCGAGCGGGGCGATGCCGGCGACGTTCACGTACCCGACGTTGACGTTCTTGCCGACGTCCTTCGCCATCTGGTCCAGCACGAGTGAAGCCATCTTCGCGTCCGACTGCTGGGTCTGGACCGCCCGCGGGGCACACTTCTGGATCTCGACGTCATAGATGACCACCTTGACGCCCTTGTCGAGGGCCTTGTTCACTCCCGGGCACAACGTGTCGGCGAAGCCGTGCCGGACGATGATGCCGGTGGCGCCCGAGGCGATCGCCTGGTCGAGCTGGCTGGCCTGGGTGGCATTGTCGCCCTGGGCGTCGTAGACGTCGAGCTTCATGTTCAGCGCCTTGGCCTGGAGCCGGGTGCCGTTCAGGTACTGCTGGAAATAGTCACCCTGGCCGGTGTTCTGGACGATGGCGACATGGACCTCGCCCGCGTTGAACGGGGCCGGCAGGGGTGCGGACGCGGACTTCACGGTCCCCGCGTCCGCGTTCTTGGCGGTGGGCGACGACCCTCCGGCCGCCGCACCTCCCTGGCTGCAAGCGGTGGCGCCGAGCATCAGCAGGGCGACGAGCCCACCGGCGATTGCCTTCCTCTTCATCATCGAAGATCTCTCCCTTACGTTCGTCCGGGGCACATCGTTGTGCACCGGTGTTGTGCATCGGTGTCGTGCAATCGGTCACGAACACGTGGTGGTCAGGCCGGCGATGCGACTGAGGAGTCGGGGATCGGGGGTCCTGGCCGGCTCGACGACGCCCCATTCGGTGACGACAGCGGCGATCAGGTCATGGGGGGTGACGTCGAACGCGGGGTTGAAGCCACGCGCCGAGGCGGGAGTCGACCGCTCGGTGCCGAAGCCGAGGATCTCGGCCTCGTCGCGCAATTCGATCGGGATGTCCTCACCACTGGCGGTGTCGAGATCCACGGTGGAGCTCGGCGCGGCGACCACGAAGGGGATGTTCGCCCGCTGACACGCCAGTGCCAGCGCCACGGACCCGACCTTGTTCGCGGTGTCCCCGTTCGCGGCGATCCGGTCGGCGCCGATGATGGCCACATCCACCAGGCCCCGCAGGATCGTGCTGGAGGCGGCACCGTCCGCCTCCACGACATGGGGGATGCTGTCCTGGGTGAGTTCCCAGCTGGTCAGCCGGGCACCCTGCAGGAGCGGCCGCGTCTCGTCGGCGTACACCATCTCGAGAGCCCCCCGGTCGAAGAGCTCGTGGATGATGCCGTACGCGGTCCCCCAGGCGGTGGTGGCGAGCGCGCCGGTGTTGCAGTGGGTCACCACGCGGACGGTGTCCCGCCCGGTGGTCCGCAGGATCCAGTCGGCCCCGATCCGGGCCAGTTTCCGGTTCGCCGCCTCGTCCTCCTCCGCGATGCGGTGTGCCGCCTCGAGGACGGCATCGGCCCCGCGAGGGATCAGGCCTCTGACCTGATCGACTCCCCAGGCGAGGTTCACCGCCGTCGGGCGGGCGTCACGGACCCGGTCGACAGCTCGCTCGACCGCGGCCCGGTCCCAGCCTTCGGCCTGTCCCTGCTTCATGGCGATCACCACACCGTACGCACCCACCGCCCCCAGGGCGGGGGCGCCGCGTACCGCGAGGTCCTTGATCGCCTTCACCAGGACGTCCACCGTGCAGACGTCGAGATACTTCTCCTCCCCCGGGAGGAGCGTCTGATCGATGAGCCGAATCCCTTCGGGTCGATCGATCCATTGCAGTGCTCTCACCATGAGACTCGCCCTTCGAACGACGTTGTCCGATCTCTGGCTCGACAGTAGAGACAACTCGGAACAGTTGTCAACGATTTTTTGTCAACTGACCTGACAAGGTCCTACACTGTTGGCAATCAGACATGCCAACCTCCAGTCAGGTCAACACCGATATGAGCTCGCGGACAACCTTGGTCGACCGGATCGCCGGAGAGCTGCGCGGCGAACTCGCCGCCGGCGAACACCCCGTCGGCTCGAGACTCCCCACCGAGACCAACCTCGCCGCCCGGTTCGGCGTCTCCCGCCCCACCGTGCGGGCCGCGCTCCGCGAGCTCGAGGCCCTGGGCCTGGTCACCACCAAGCACGGGGTCGGCACCTTCGTCAACGAACAGCCGGCGGTCACCGCAGGGCTGGAACGGATGGACTCGATCACCGCCTCGATCCGCGCCACCGGGCGCGAACCGGGGATGATCTACGTCAGCCGGATCCGTCGCCCGGTGCTCCCCGAGGAGGCCGCGGTGATGGGCTGCGCCGGCAACGCCGAGGTGCTGGAACTGCGCCGGACGATCCTGGCCGACGGCGAGGTGGTGGCGTACTCCTACGACCTCATCCCGATGTCGGTGCTGCCCGATCCCTTCGACCCCGACCAGCTCGACGGCTCACTGTTCGAGTGCTTCCGGCAGCGACTCGGCATCGAGCCCTCGTACGGTCGCGCGGAGATCCACGCCGTCCATTCGGACCACATCGGCTGGGGTCGATCGTCGGCGGCCCACAACCTCTTCGTGCTGCTCAACCAGCTGCACTACGACGCCATGGACCGGCTCGTGCTCTACTCGCGGACCTACTTCATCGAAGGTCGCTACAACTTCACCGTCTACCGGTCCCCGCACTGATCGGCCGCCGATCCAGACGGGACGGCGCGCCCGACGTCGTACGTGAAGGCATCTTGACGTGTTGCACAACTGCTTCTAGGTTGTAAAACAACATGCCGAACCACGACGAAGTGAAGGTGACAACCATGGCGTGCCTCGACAGCGTCGTCGATCCACTTGTCGCAGAGATCGCCCGCGTCTCGCGAACCCTCGGAGCCGACCCCGACCTGGTCCTGCAGGGCGGTGGGAACAGCTCGGTCAAGTCCGTGCTGCGTGACCTCACCGGGGAGTCGATCCCGGTGATCCACGTGAAGGGCAGCGGACTACCCATGGCCGCCGTCGGGCCCACCGACTTCGCGCCCCTACGGCTCGACCGACTGCGCCGGCTCCTTCCCCCGGTCGTCGTCCCCGAGGACGAGCTCGCCAACGAGCTGCGCTGTGCACTGTTGCGCGCGGACGCCGCAGATCCGTCGGTGGAGACCCTGGTCCACGTCCTGCTGCCCCAGACCGCGGTCCTCCACTCCCACGCCGACGCGCTGCTCGCGCTCGGCAACAGCACGGGCGGGGCCGAGCGGATCACCGGACTGTTCGCGGACGATTGCGTCATCGTCGACTACGCCATGCCCGGCCCGGCGCTGGTGAGCGCCTGCGCGGCCGCCTGGCAGGCCCAGGCCACCGACCGGACCATCGGCATGATCGTCCTGGGTCATGGTCTCTTCACCATCGGCGACACCCCGGATCAGGCGCTGGAGCGGCACCTGGCGCTGGTGTCGCGCGCCCGGGCCGCCCTGCCGCATCTCACTCCCCTCCCCGACCCGCTCCCCGCCGACCTGCTTCCCGCCGACGAGTTCTCCCCCGACGGGGTGACCGAGCCGGACACCCTGACGCTGGTCCGGCTGCGCCGGGAGGTGTCGGAGCTCGCCGGGCGGCCACTGGTGATGCGGCGGGACACCAGCCCTGAGGTCCGCGCCTTCGCCGCCGACCAGGACCTCGTTGCGGCCATCGCTCGCGGCCCGCTCACCCCGGACCACGTGATCTGGACGCGCTACCGCCCGATGATCGGTCCCGACGTCGCCGGCTACGCCGAGGTCCACCGGGCCTGGTTCCGGGACAACCTGGACCGTACGGGCCGCGACGACGTGACCATGCTCGATGCCGCCCCCCGGGTCGTTCTCGACCCGGAGCTGGGGATGCTCACCTTCGGCCGCAACGGACACGAAGCGGCCGCGACCGCCGAGATCACGAAACACACGATGCGAGCCGTCCGACAGGCGGAGGCCCTCGGCGGCTACCGCCCGGCCTCGCCTGACCACGTCTTCGATCTGGAGTACTGGGCACCGCAACAGGCCAAACTCCGACGCTCCGACGCGGCCCGCCCGCTGATCGGCCAGGTCGCCCTGGTGACCGGCGCTGCGTCAGGGATCGGCCGGGGCTGCGCCGAGGCACTCCTGGCCGCCGGGGCCAGCGTCGTGGGCTGGGACATGTCGGAGAGCGTCGCGTCGACCTTCGACGACGAGGACTACCTGGGGATCCGGGTGGACGTCACCGACCACGACGCCGTCGCGGCCGCCCTGGCCCAGCAGTTCGAGGTCTTCGGCGGGCTCGACGTGCTCGTCGTGGCCGCCGGCATCTTCCCGACGAGTGCCAACCTCGGCGATCTCTCGATGCAGGCATGGCGGCGCACGATGGCGGTCAACCTCGACTCGGTCGCCGATCTCTACGGTCAGGCGCATCCCGCCCTGGCGAACGCCGTCCCGCACGGGCGGGTGATCCTGATCGCCTCGAAGAACGTCAAGGCCCCCGGGCCGGGCGCCTCGGCGTACTCGGCCTCCAAGGCGGGGGTGGCGCAGCTGACCCGGGTGGCGGCGCTGGAATGGGCCGCGGACCGGATCCGGGTGAACATGATCCATCCCGATGCCGTCTTCGACACCGGGCTGTGGACCCCGGATCTGCTGGCCGCCCGGGCCGAGCACTACGGCATGAGTGTCGAGGACTACAAGCGGCGCAACCTCATGCACACCGAGATCACCAGCGCCGCCGTCGGCCGACTGGCCCTGACCATGGCCTCCGACGCCTTCGCCTGCACCACGGGCGCCCAGGTCCCCATCGACGGCGGCAACGAACGGGTCATCTGAGCCCCTCAGCACGCCCCCTCAGGACGAGCCCTCAGAAGCCCCTCGGAACGACCCCCGAAGGGCCGGCCCGATCGGGGCGGTCATCAATCCCACTGCCATATCCCACCATTGCCACATCCCACCCCTGCGCACCAGGAGGCACGACCATGCAATCCGGACGCCTTGACGACCTCAAGCCACGCTACGACGACTGGGGCCCGGCGTACGTCATCCAGGGACCCAGCAGCGACATCGGCCTGCTGACGCTGCGTCCCGGCGACGAGATGACCAACCACATCCACCACTTCTGCGACGAGTCGTTCATCATCCTCGAGGGCAACGCAACCCTGTGGGTCGACTGCCAGCGCTCGTTCGCCCTCGAGCCGGGCGACGTCCACCGCTGTCAGCCCGACGAGATGCACTACTTCGTCAACGACTCGCCCGGCCTGTTCAAGATGGTCTTCATCAAGTCCCCCCAGAGCCCGGGCGACACCATCAACCTGCCCTGGACGCCGGGCCAGCCCGCCCCCGAGGTCCCCGCACGCCCCGAGGTGCCCGCACCTCCACGGTGAGCGTCGCCGGCCCGCCCCATCCACCCCGCCCGCGTCGCCCACCACGTCACGCGGCACGGGCACGGGCACGTAGCCCACACGCACACGCACACGCACACGCACACGCACAACCCATCACACATCACACATCACACATCACACATCGACAGGTCACGCCGTGACACGTCGTCCATCGAAAGGAACACCCATGGCCGATCTAGACAGCACCGTCGAGGCCCGGAACTGGGGCCTCGACTCGCCCCAGGTGACCGCAGGTTGCCCGGTGAAGGGCGCCGGCCAGCTCGACTTCGGCATGCGTCACCGGTTGTCCCGGATCTTCGGGCCGGACGGCCGCACCACCATGCTGGCCTTCGACCACGGCTACTTCCAGGGGCCGACCCATGGCCTGGAGCGCCTCGACCTGTCCATCGTCCCGCTGGCCCCGTACGCGGATGCGCTGATGGCGACCCGCGGCGCGTTCCGGTCCGTCATCCCCGCGTCCTGTGACAATGCGCTGGTCCTGCGCGCCTCGGGCGGCCCGTCCATGCTGAAGGAACTGTCCGATGAACACGTCGCGGTCGAGATGGCGGACGCCGCCCGGCTGGATGCGGCGGCCGTGGCGGTGCAGGTCTTCATCGGTGGCGAGCACGAGTCCCGCTCCATCCAGAACCTGAACACGCTCATCGACGCCGGCCTGCAGTACGGCATCCCGGTGCTGGGTGTCACGGCGGTCGGCAAGGAGATGACCAGGGACGCCCGCTACTTCGGTCTGGCGACCCGGATCATCGCCGAGTTCGGGGCCCAGATGGTCAAGACGTACTTCATCGAGGAGGGGTTCGAGCGCGTGGTAGCGGCCTGTCCGGTCCCGATCATCATGGCCGGGGGCAAGAAGCTGCCGGTCGGCGAGGCACTGACCATGGCGTACAAGGCCATCGACCAGGGAGCCGCGGGTGTCGACATGGGCCGCAACATCTTCCAGCGCCAGGATCCCGTGGCGATGATCCGGGCCGTCCGGGGCGTCGTGCACGACGGCCTGACCCCCGACCAGGCGGCCGCGGTCTATGCGGAGCTGTCCGGAGGGGCCGAGGACTGAGATGGACGAGACGACGATCAGGGAGCAGATCTGTCAGGTCGGCCGATGGCTCTGGCAGAAGGGGATGGTCGCCGCCAACGATGGGAACATCTCAGTGCGCCTCGGACAGGACCGCATCATCTGCACCCCCACCGGGGTGAGCAAGGCGATGATGGACGCAGACCTGCTCCCGATCGTCACCGTGGACGGTGATCCGGTGGACGATCGGGCGCTGCCCCCCTCGTCCGAGATCAAGATGCACCTGGCGGTCTACCGCGAGGATCCCTCCGTCGGTGCCGTGGTGCACGCTCATCCCCTGTACGCGACGATGTGGGCGGTGGCGGGGCAGCCCATCTCGGCCAGGATGCTGCCCGAGACCGTGGTCACGATGCCGCAGGTTCCGCTGGCACCGTACGCGACCCCCTCCACCCAGGCCGTTCCTGACTCGGTGGTGCCCCTGGTGGCCGGGAACCGTGCCTGTCTCCTCGAGAACCACGGAGCCCTGACCTGGGGTCACGACCTGCTGAGCGCCTATCTGATGATGGAGCGGCTGGAGTACACCGCGCAGTTGACCTGGCACCTCAGCCTCACCGGCCGCGGGCGTGACCTTCCGGACGCCGAGGTGACCACCCTCCGGACGCTCTTCGCGGGTGCCTGAGCCGGCGGCCACCTCGAGCTGTGACACCACCTCGAGCGGCGACATCACCGTGGGCTGCGACACCACCATGGGCTGCGACACCACCTCGAGCTGTGACACCATCGTGGGCGTGACCGACCGCCGCACCGACGACACCCGGCGGCCGGACGACACCCGGCTGCGCGACCTGGCCCGGCTGCGCAGTGTCCGGGACCGGATCGACCGGGAATACGACCGGCCGCTGGACGTCGAGTCACTGGCCCGCGGGGTGCACATGTCCTCGGGGCACCTGAGCCGGCTGTTCCGGGCGGCGTACGGGGAGTCGCCGTACGGCTACCTGATGACACGGCGGATCGAGCGGGCGATGGCGCTGCTGCAACGCGGCGACCTGAGCGTCACCGAGGTGTGCTTCGCGGTGGGCTACTCCTCGCTCGGCACATTCAGCACCCGGTTCTCCGAACTGGTCGGCATGCCACCGAGCACGTACCAGCGCACCGCTTCCCGGTGGGCGGGCCTGCCGGCCTGTGTGGTCAAGCAGGTGGCCCGCCCCACCCGGGACAACGGTCAGGAATGAAGAAGCATCGCCGGGGCCCCTGCTCCTAGCGTGGAGTCATGGACATCACGATTCACTCCACGTTCCTCCCGCAGACCGACCCGGAGGCGTCCCTCGGGTTCTGGCGCGACACCCTCGGCTTCGAGGTGCGCCTCGACGTCGGCTCCGGCGCGATGCGCTGGCTCACGATCGGCCCGGCCGGTCAGCCCGACACCAACATCGTGCTGGCCCCGCCGAACGTCGACCCCACCCTCACCGACGACGAGAAGCGGACCGTCAGTGAACTGATCGCCAAGGGCAGCTACGCCATGGTCCTGCTCGCCACCGACGACCTGGCGGAGACGTACGCCAAGGTCGAGGCGAGCGGTGCCGAGATCGTCCAGGAGCCCACCGACCAGCCCTGGGGGGTCCGTGACTTCGCGGTCCGCGACCCCGCCGGCACCCTGGTCCGGATCAACCAGCGCTGACATCCGCCCGTCACAGGCACCGTGCCAGACTGGGCTGGCAGGGTCGGGCGAGCCAGGAGGAGACAGGACCATGAGGGCCGGGATCAGCCGACGGGTGATCGCCGGCGGAGCGGCCGGGGTCGCTCTGGCCGGCGTTGCCTTCGCGGTGCCCGCGGTCGCCCACGCCCACTTCCTGGTCGGCCTGATGGGTCGGCACGCGGTGACCCCGAGCATGGTCCCGACCGTGACCCCGGCCACGCCCCTGAACGCGACCCCGGCTCCTGCCGCGGCCCCACCTCCGAGCGCGGCGGCAACCCCGACGTCAACGGTGACCCCGAGCGCAGCGGCACCCACCACGGCTCTCACCGCCCGGCCGGCGTCCACCGCCGCCGACCTGCACGCGTGGATCGTCCGGACCACCTGTACCGCGGCGGTGCTCGACACCCCGAGCGGTTCCTGGCTGCTCACCGCGGCGCACTGCGACACGCCCGAGTCGATCGATGCCGCGGGACGTACCTGGTCGGTGGTCGACCGGGTCACCCCCCAGGGGGACCTGCCCGCCGGGGCCGCCACCGAGGACCTGGCCCTGCTGCAGGTCGACGGCGACCTCGAGGCGGCCGTGGGCGGCGGCTTCACCGTCGGTACCGCCGTGGCGGACGGCAGCACGGTGTCGATCCGGGGATATCCCAGTGACAGCGATGAGCTCACCGGGTGCGACGGGCTACCGGTGAGTGTGGAGCCCGGCGGGATCACCGCAGACTCCTGCGACCTGCCGGACGGGACGAGCGGGTCACCGTGGTACACGGCGGACGGCGTCATCCACGGCATGACCGGGGGGCCCGACGACGGCGGCACCAGCGACTGGGAGAGCGAGTCGCCCCGGTTCACCGACGAGACGCTGATCTGGGTCAGCTCGGTCGTCGGCTGAGCGGCCGATCTGTGACGGTCGCTGGTCTTGTGACATCGCTGGTCTTGTGACATCGCCGGGCCTGTGACATCGCCGGGCCTGTGACGATCACCGCCCCCGCCGGGCCCGGCGGCATCAGGCCGGGCGGCCTTCGGGGGCCCGGGTCAGCGACGGGTCGCGGACGACGACGTCGCCGAGCGTACGGTCGATGCGCATCATCAGCTCCGGCGGGATGGTGACCCCGCACGCGGCGACGTTGTGGGCGATCTGCTCGGGGCGGGAGGCACCGACCAGGGCGGCCGAGACGTTGTCGTTCTGCAGCACCCAGGCGATCGCCATCTGGGCCATGGACAGGCCCAGTTCGTCGGCGATCGGGCGGAGATCCTGGACCCGGGCGACGAGCTCCTGGTTGTCCAGGAAGCGGCGGATGAAGTTCGCCCCGCCCTTCTCGTCGGTGGCGCGGCTGCCGGCCGGGGCCGGGGCGCCGGGCCGGTACTTGCCGCTCAGCACCCCCTGGGCCATCGGCGACCAGACGATCTGGGAGATGCCCAGCTCCTTGGCGGCGGGGATGACGCGCGGCTCGATCACCCGCCACAGCATGGAGTACTGCGGCTGGGAGCTGATGATCCGGAAGCCCATCTGGGTGGCGAGTTCCTGGCCGGCGCGCAGCTGCTCGGCGGTCCACTCGGACACGCCGATGTAGAGGGCCTTGCCCTGGCGGACGATGTCCGCGAAGGCCTGCATCGTCTCCTCCAGCGGCGTCTCCACGTCGTAGCGGTGCGCCTGGTAGAGGTCGACGTAGTCGGTGCCCAGCCGCCGCAGCGAGCCGTCGATGGACTCCATGATGTGCTTGCGGGACAGCCCGCAGTCGTTGTGGCCCTTGGGGCCGGTGGGCCAGTAGACCTTGGTGAAGATCTCCAGCGACTCGCGCCGTTCCCCGTTGAGGGCCTCGCCGAGGACCGACTCGGCGGCGGTGTTCGCGTAGGTGTCAGCGGTGTCGAAGGTGGTGATGCCGGCGTCCAGCGCGGCGTGCACACAGGCGATCGCGGTCTCGCTCTGGACCTGCGAGCCATGGGTGATCCAGTTGCCGTACGTGATCTCGGAGATCTTGAGACCAGACGTGCCGAGGTAGCGGAACTTCATATTGCGACTCTAGCCCGGTGTCCCACTGCCTCCCGGGGAATGCGGCGAGGCGACTGCCCGATGCCCGCGTCAGTGTCAGTGCTCCGGTGGAGACTCCTGGTATCGAACATCCGTACGGTTGGGGGGAACATGTGGGAGTGGTCGGAGGCCGTCGGGACGGATCGGTTGCCACGCCCGGAGGCGGAGGACCTGGGGGTCGGGATCCAGGGGGCGGCGACTGCCCGGGCGCGTTGCGATGCGCGGCTGCTGGAGCTGGTCGGACAGTTCGACGCAGGCGTGGGATGGGCCTGGTTCGAGGGGATCACCTCGTGCGCACACTGGCTGGGGTGGGCGTGTTCGATGAGCCCCGGCACCGCACGGGAGCACGTCCGGGTCGCGCGGGCGCTACGCTCCATGCCGACGGTGGCGGAGCTGTTCTCCGACGGCGTCCTGACGTACTCGAAGGTCCGTGAGGTGACGCGGTTGGCCGGACGGGTCGAGGAGGCCGAGCTGTGCGAGGTGGCCCGGGCCCAGACCGCCTCCCAGCTGGCCCGCACGGTCCGTTCCTATCGCGCCCACGCCGGGACGCACCTGGGCCAGGTCGAGCGGCGCCGGCTGTCGTGGCGCGAGACCGATGACGGCATGGTCACCCTCAGCGTACGGATGCTGCCGGAAGAGGCCGCGGTCGTGCGCGGCGCCCTCGAGGCGGCGACCGACCGCCGGCTCGACCATCCGGACGAGCCGATCGCGCCCGCCGACGACGGCCACATCCACGAGCACCGCCACGTCAACCACCCGGGCCAGGCCGACCACCAGGGCCAGGTCGACCACCAGGGCCAGGTCGACGTAGACGCCATCGACCACCGCCGGGGCAACGTGGACGCGACCAATGCCAACGGCAACGGCACGGCTGATCGGTCGGTCATCGACGCGGTCGCAGCACTGTACGACGTGGCCCGCGGCTACCTGGACGCGGTCCCGACGACCTGTGTCGACGATCCGAACCTGGTGGTGGTCCATGTCGGTGTCGAGACGCTCACCGGAGCGATCGCTTTCCCGAACGACACGGTGGCATCGACCGACACGGTGGCATCGAACGTGCCAGTCGAGCCGGCGGCGGCGAACGGCGGGGTGGCGTCGACCTCGCCGGTGGCGTCAGGCGGGGACGTTCCCGCGGGAACGTCGGGAGCGTCGGCACCCGGGCACGGGCCAGCGAGTCTGCGGGCGTCACAGGCATGGATCGAGCGTGGTGGCCCGGTCGAAGCGACCACCGCAGCCCGCCACGCCTGTGACGGGGATGTCGTCGGGATGATCTGTGACGCCGAAGGTGACGTACTGGCGATGGGCCGGACGCGGCGGTTGGCCACCCCCGCCCAGCGACGCGCGTTGCGGGTCCGGGACGGGAGCTGTCAGTTCCCCGGCTGCCGGCAGCGGCGGCGGTTGAAGGCGCACCACATCGTCTTCTGGGCCGACGGCGGGGCGACCGATCTCGACAACCTGGTCCTGCTGTGTCAGGCCCACCACACGTACGTGCACGAGGGTGGCGTGAAGCTGACCGGGCGGCCCGGGGCCCGGGTGTTCACCCTCCCGGACGGACGCGCCATCGGCACCGGCGAGGCTCCCGATCCCGACCTGGTCGAGCGCATCGTGCAGGCGGCGGCCCGGGCCGCGGCTGAACAGCCGGACCGGATCTTCCCGCTGCAGGCCGGTGCAGGCTTCCGACTCTTCGACTGCGTACAGGTCCTCTTCGACATCGAGTTGCCCGCGGCCGCCTGACTGGGACTGACCAGGGATCACCGGAACTGACCAGGGATCACCGGGGAACCCGCGGCTGACCGGAGGTGGAGCTGACCGGAGGTGGAGCTGACCGAGGTTGCCCCGGGCTGACCGGGATCGCCGGCTCACACCTCAGGTCCGGGTCGTCACCCCGCCAGTCCCAGGGCCAACGGTAGCACCGCCGGGGCGCCGGCCTGCCGCAGCAGCCGTCCGGCGACGGCCATCGTCCAGCGTGAATCGACCAGGTCGTCGACGAGCAGGACCGGTCCGTCCAGGCCCGCCAGGCGTTCGGCGAGCTCTGCCGGGACCTCCCAGCGGTCCCACACCGAAGCCAGCCGGAAGGCGCTGTTGCCTGCAGCCGTCGGGCCCGCCCCCGGGCGCAGCGGGAGCATCCCGAGATCGGCCAGCCGGCCCACCCGGGCCAGTCCGGAGACGGTCGAGGCGACCAGCTGGGGCCGGCCGAGGGTCCCGACCCCGATCACCGCGACCGGTCGGACGGCCCAGTCCCAGCCGCTGAGCACCCGGATGCACGCCTGGGCCAGAGCGGCGGGCAGGGGCCGGTCGACCGGCCGCCCCTCGGTGTCGGGGGCGAACAGGTCCCGCAGCGCCCGGCCGTGACCGAGGTCGGTCAGCCGGGCGACGGCCCGGCCCTCCTCGACGGTATCCCCGGCCGCGATCCGTCCCTTCACCGCGATGCCGAGCCGGTCCATCCCGGAGGGCCACTGGTGGCGCGGCTCGATCGGCACCCCGACGTGCTGGAGCTGGGCGCCGGCCAGTCCCAGGGACTCCTCGGGCACGTCCTCGGCGTACCAGGGCCGCTGGCCCGTCGCCGCCAGGCAGGCATCGCAGCGCCCACAGGGGTGGGCCTGCGGGTCGTCGAGCTGGGCGGTGAGGAACTCCATCCGGCAGGTCGTGCCGCGCTCGTACTCGAGCATCGCCTGTTGCTCGGCGGTCCGGGCCGCGGCGATCCGGCCGTACCGCTCGGCGTCGTACGTCCACGGCGCCCCGGTTGTCGTCCAGCCCTGGCTGAGCTTCTCGGCCGCGCCGTCCACCGCGAGCACCTTCAGCAGCAGCTCCAGGGGCGTGCGCCGGATGTCGACCCGGGCCTCCAGAGCGGCGACCGACAGCGGCCGACCGGCCTCGGCCAGCGCGGACAGCACCGCGGAAGCCTTCGCCTGACTGGGCATCGAGGCGGAGGCGAAGTACTGCCAGATGTCGCGGTCCTCCGGGCCCGGCAGCAGCAGCACGTCGGCGGACTGCACGGCGCGCCCGGCCCGGCCGACCTGCTGGTAGTACGCGACCGGCGACGAGGGCGCGCCGAGGTGCACGACGAACCCCAGATCGGGCTTGTCGAACCCCATCCCGAGCGCACTGGTGGCGACCAACGCCTTCACCGCGTTGGTCTTCAGCGCCTGTTCGGCCGCCTCACGGTCGGCCGGATCGGTCCGGCCGGTGTAGGCGAGGACGCGATGACCGTACGAGGCGAGCAGGCGCGCGGTGTCCTCGGCGGCGGAGACGGTCAGCGCATAGATGATGCCGCTGCCGGGCAGGTCACCAAGATGGGCCAGCAGCCAGCCCAGCCGGTGGCGGGAGGTCGGCAACGTCAGCACGCCGAGGCGCAGCGAGTCACGGGCCAGCGGGCCACGGACAACGAAGACGTCGCTCGACGGGGGCGGCGCGGAGGACGAAGAGAGCGCGGTGAGCGAGGAGATCGCGGCCGACGCGTCGGCAGGGGGGATCGCGGTGGCCGGGGGCGCAGTGCTGGGCCCGGCGCCCTGGAGGCGTACGCCCAGTTGCTCCGCGATGTCGGTGATCACCCGGCTGTTGGCGGTGGCGGTGGTGGCGAGGATCGGCACCCCCTCGGGGAGCCGGGCGATCAGGTCGCGGATCCGCCGGTAGTCTGGCCGGAAGTCGTGGCCCCAGTCGGAGATGCAGTGCGCCTCGTCGACGACGAGCAGTCCCAGGTCGGCGATCAGGACGGGCAGCACCGTCTCGCGGAACCGCGGATTGGTGAGGCGTTCGGGGGAGATCAGCAGCAGGTCGACGTCGCCGGCCTGCACCGCCGCGATGGTCTCGTCCCACTGTGTCGCGTTCGCCGAGTTGATCGCCGCCGCGCGGATGCCGGCCCGCTGCGCCGCGGCGAGCTGGTCACGCATCAGGGCCAGCAGCGGGGAGACGATGACGGTGACCCCGGCCCCCTGGCGACGTCGCAGCAGGCAGGAGACGAAGTAGACCGCGGACTTGCCCCAGCCGGTGCGCTGGACCACCAGGGCCCGGCGCCGGTCGGCGACCAGTGCTTCGATCGCCTCGAACTGGCCGTCGCGGAAGTCGGCCCCGGGCACGCCGGTCAGGTCCTGCAGGATCGTCCGGGCCTCGTCACGCAGCGTCATCCGCGCCTCCGTCATCCACGCCCCCGGTCATGCGCAGCCACGTCATGCGCAGCCCTGTCATTGTCATGTGCAGCCCTGTCATACATCGCCCTCACCGGGCCAGCCAGGCGGCGTACGCGTCGAACGTCGAGGGCCGGCCGAGGAAGTCCTCGACCAGGTCGGCGGCGTCCAGCTCCCCGCCGCGGGCCAGGATGGTGTCGCGGTAGCGGGCCGCGACCCCGGGCTCGAACAGGTCGTCGGGGTCGAACGCGGAGAACAGGTCCTTGGCGATCACCTGGGACCAGGCGTACGTGTAGTAGCCGCTGGAGTAGCCGTCGAGATGGCCGAAGTTGCAGTGGAAGTGCGTGCCCTCGAGGTAGGGGAACAGCGAGTAACGCTCCTGCAGCTCCTTCACCCGGGCAGTGAGGTCGGGCACGTCGTGGGCGTGCAGGTCGTACGCCAGGGCGGCGTAGAACATCTGGGTGCGGGCGTGGTAGCCCTTGCCGAAGTCCTCCGCGCGACGCATCCGTTCGACCAGGTCCGCGGGGATCGGCACGCCCGCCTCGTCGGTGGCGAAGGTGGCGAGCACCGCCGGGTCCCAGGCCCACTCCTCGAGCAGCTGGCTGGGCGCCTCGACGAAGTCCCACTCGGTGGCGACCCCGGAGAACCGCACCCACTCCGACCGCCCACCGAGCACGTGGTGGACCAGGTGGCCGAACTCGTGGAACAGCGTCACCACATCGTCGTGTTGCATCAGGCCGCGCGGGAAGTTGCAGACCAGTACCCCCTCGGGCAGCCGCCGGTCCCGGACCCCCTCGGCGAGGGTGAACTGGGCGGCGTGCTTGTACTTGCCCTCGCGAGGGTGCAGGTCGAGGAAGATCCGGCCGATCCGCTCCCCGGTGCCCGCGCCCGCGGCGTCGGCGTCGGCGTCGGCGTCGGCGCGGAGCACGTCGTAGGCGGCCACCTCCTCGTGCCAGACGTGCGCCTCGGCGGGGTCGACCGGGACGTACGTCAGGCCGAACAGCCGGCCGGTGACCTCGAGCAGGCCGGCGCGGACCTTGTCGACGTCGAAGTAGCGGCGGACCTGCTGGGCATCCACGCCGTACCGCTCGCGGCGGACCAGTTCGGCGTAGTAGGCGGAGTCGGCCGCGTCGATCGTCGTCGCTCCGGGGACGTCGCGGCGCAGCCGGTCGAGCAGCACGGCATGGTCGCGCCGGGCGGGCTGGAGGGCCAGCTCCGCGATCCGGTCGACGAAGGCGGGGATCGCCTCGCCGGTGCCGATCATCATCACCTCGGCGGCGTAGTCGGGCCAGCTGCCGTAGCCGAGCAGCTCCGCCACCTCCCGGCGCACCGCGAACAACTCCCGCAGCACGGCATCGTTGTCGGGCCAGCCGCGGTTGAGGAACTCGACCCGCAGCGCCCGGCGGACGGCCGCGTCCTCGGCGAAGGTGACGTACGGCACTGCGTCGGGATAGTCGGTGGTCACCGTGACCAGGCCGTCCTCGTCGGCCGGATGGGCATCGATCCAGTCCTCCGGAAGACCGGCCAACTGCTCCGGCGTCACCCGCACCGACCGCACGTCGGCGCGGATCGTCCGACTCATCTGCTGACCCAGGTCGACCTGGCGGCTGTCGAGCTCCCGTAGCCGGGCCCGGGTCGCCTCGTCACGATCGACCCCGGAACGGCGGAAGTCACGCAGCACCCGCTCGAGCAGCCGGCGGGCGACCGGATCGGGCCGGTGGTCGGCATCGAGCAGGCCGGTCGGGTCGAGCGCGGCGAACACCGCGTAGAGCTCCGGGTCGAGGGACAACTCGGTGGACACCCGGCTGGCCTCCTGCACCACCCGGTCGCCGAGCGTACGGACCTCCTCGGCGGGGTGGACCTGCGCGTGGACCGACCCGATGGCCCACAGGTCGCTGAGCGCCAGGGTGATGTCGTTCCACCGGCGCAGCGTGCCCATCGGGTCGCCGGGTGGGGCGGCCCTGAGGTCGGCCACCCGGCGCTCCACTTCGTCCAGCAACGCCGTCCGCCGCTCCTCGAGCCAGGCGGCGGCGTGCTCGGGCGCGGGCAGGTGCAGCGGAGCGGGACTGGTCATGGTCAGCACTGTACGAGGTGGGTCCGACACCCACCGACGTTCGCGCCGCCCGGCCCCCAGCGGCGCCGCAGGGCCGCGGCGCTGCAGGGCCGCGGCGCTGCAGGACTCAGCGGTGCCGCAGCAGGCGACCGGCGACGTACGCCAGTTCGGCGTCCGCCCCGGCGGCCAGGTCCGTCAGCAGCCCGTCGGTCGCCGCGTGATCGAGCCGGCTGAGGGCACACAGCATCGCCAGTCGGACATCGGGCTCGGGATCGGCCAGGTGAGCGGCGAGGGTCGGGATCGCCGGGTCGGCCTGCGGGCTGCCGAGATCGGAGAGGGTGTCGGCGGCATGGATCCGGACGATCGGGTCCGGGTCGGCCAGGGCGGCGACGAGCGGCTCGACGGCCCACTGCGCCAGCACGATCAGGGCATCGGTGAGGGCGTCCCGGACGGCGGCGTCGCCCTCCCCCAGCCGGGCGATGAGCGCCGGGACGACCGCGGGGCTGCCGGTGGACGCGGCCGCCCGGGCGGCCTTGACCGCCACCACCGGGTCCTCGTCGCCGATCACCGGCAGGATCGGCCGGACGACGGGCTCGCCGCCGATCTTGCTGAGCACGTGCGCGGCCTGCGCCCGGACCGGCGCGTCGGCGCTGTAGAGCTGCACCATCAGCGCACCCATCGCGTGCTCGGCGTGCTGCACCGCCGCCCAGGTGATCATCTCCTTGACCGCCGGGTCCGCCTCCGCACCGAGCCGGCCGACGAGCACGGCCGCGGCCTCGGGGTCCGCCGAGGTGCCGAGGTCCATCGCGGCCCGCAGCCGGACGTTCTCGTCCGTGTGGTGGAGGCGTCGGATGAGCGTTTCGGTCGTGGGGCGACGGGTCGTGGGGCGGCTGGTCATGGGTCCTCCTGTGCCGGACGGTCCGACGGATGCCCCGAGGGTAGATGATGGTTCAACCCTCTGACCGGCCGCTGACCGGGCACGACCTACGCTGGACCGTATGGGCGATGACATCGATGCCGACGATCCCCGCGACGACACCTTCGTGGCGTACGAGCGACTGGTCGCCCACGGGAGCCAATTGTCCCGCGTCCTGCTGACCTACCAGGCCGGCATCGACGAGGTCATGACCAAGCTGACGATCCTGCGCCGGGAGTACGAGCACGCCTACGACTACAACCCGATCGAGCACCTGACGGCGCGGCTCAAGTCCCCCGCGAGCATCGTCGCGAAGGCCCGGCGCCGCCACGTCGACCCCACCATCGACGGCGTCCGCGAGGCGATCACCGACATCGCCGGCGTCCGGGTGATCACCTCGTTCGAGAGCGACGTGTACCGGGTGCGGGACGTGCTGTGCGCGCAGAACGACCTCACCGTGCTCAAGGTGAAGAACTACATCGCCGAGCCCAAGCCCAACGGCTACCGCAGCCTGCACGTGATCTTCGAGGTCCCGGTGTTCCTCACCGACCGGACCGCCCGGGTCCCGGTGGAGGTGCAGTTCCGCACCATCGCAATGGATTTCTGGGCCGCCCTGGAGCACAAGATCTACTACAAGTTCGACCGTACGGTCCCCGAGGCACTCCTCGACAGCCTCTACAGCACCGCCCTCAGCTCGGCGAAGCTGGATGCCGACATGGAGGCGCTGCACCGCCAGATCCGCGGCGACGGGCCGCACCTGCTGGCCGGGGACCGGACCTCGGTCGACGGCGGTTCGGTCAACTTCTGACCGCGCGGAGACCTGACCGCGCGGAGGGCTGGCAGGTGGAGGCCTGCCCCGTGGAGGCCTGCCCCGTGGAGGGACCTGACCCCGTAGGGGGCCGACCAAGGTGGACGCCTGCCCCGCATGGGGTCCGACCCGCGCCGAGGGTCGTACGGCGCCCCCGGACGGGGCGAGGCTGGGCCTCCCGAGGGCACCGTACGACGTCTCCTCCGCACGCGGGCAGCGGGATCACCACCACGCGCAGGGCTCCGGTGCGGAGCGGCGTCTCCTCCGCACGCGGGCAGCGGCTACCCGGCGGCCTCCCCTGGCTGCCCGTGGACCCCGGGCTGCTCGTCCACGTCGTGCTGCCCGTAGACGTTCTGGTAGCGGTACCACAGCTTGTCGATCATCGCCTGCGGCAGCGGCGGGACCGGCCCCTGCTGCTGCGCGATGCTGACCGCGCGGGCCACCTCCTCGCACATCACCGCGGCCTTGACGGCGTCGCGGCCGTCGGCGCCGATGGTGAACGGGCCGTGCTGGGCCATCAGCACCGCGCGGGAGCGGTGGCCGGTGAGGGTGTCGACGATGCCCTGCCCGATCGAGTCGTCCCCGATGATGGCCAGCGGCCCGACCGGGATCGGCCCGCCGAACTCGTCCGCCACCATGGTGAGGATGCAGGGGATCTGCTGGCCACGGGCGGCGAAGGCGGTGGCGTACGTGGAGTGCGTGTGCACCACCCCACCCACCGCAGGCATGTGCCGGTAGACGTAGGCGTGGGCGGCGGTGTCGGAGGAGGGCCGGAGCGAGCGCGGCGTGCCGTCGTCGATCTTGGCCCCGTCGAGGGTGCAGACGACCATCTGCTCGGGCCGCAGGTCGTCGTACGACACACCGGACGGTTTGATCACGAACAGGTCGGCGCCGGGCACCCGCTCGGAGATGTTGCCGGCGGTCCAGACGACCAGGCCCCAGCGGGGCAGTTCGGCATGCAGCGCGGCCACCCGCTCGCGGGTCTCGGCGACGGCGCGCCGGAGGTGGTCCGGCAGGGATTCGAGTTGCATCATGGGTCACTCCCGGAGTCGAAGGTCGCAAGTCGAAGGTCGCAAGTCGAGGGTCGCCGGCACGGGCGCCGGCGGCGGGAACGTACGGCGGTCGGTCCGGCCCCGGGCCCGGGTGGGGGACCCGGGTCCGGGGCGCCACCCGGCCCTCAGGACCGGGCGTCGGGGGGCCGTCAGCGGGCGATCAGCTGTCGTACTCGTTGATCGCCGCCACCTTGACGGCGGAGGGCGAGCCCTCGTCGAAGGTGTAGTCCAGCCATTCCTTGGCCAGCCGGCGGGCCAGCTCGATGCCGACCACCCGCTGGCCCATGCACAGCACCTGGGCGTTGTTGCTGAGCACGGAGCGTTCCACCGAGTACGAGTCGTGGGCGGTGACCGCCCGCACCCCGTGCACCTTGTTGGCGCTGATCGCCATCCCCAGCCCGGTGCCGCAGATCAGCAGCGCCCGGTCCGCCTCGCCGGCGGCGATCTTGCGGGCCGCGTCGACGGCGATGTGGGGGTAGTCGGTCAGCTGCTCGGAGTCCACCCCGACGTCGATCACCTCGGCGACGCGCTCGTCCTTCTCGAGATCGGCCTTGATCCGTTCCTTGTAGTCGTAGCCGGCGTCATCGGCGCCCACCACCACGCGGTACTTGTCGGTCATTCCTGTTCACCACTTCCGTGTCCGGCACGTGCCTGTCCGGCACCGCTCTGTCCGGCACTGCCCTGTCCGGCCTTCCGGTCCGCGAGGACGTCACCCACTTCCACGACGCACATGGCCAGCGATGTGGCGCCCGCGTCGGGGGTGCCGACGCTGCGCTCGGCGAGCGGGCGGGCCCGCCCGACCTTCGGCGACAGCGCCGCCGTGTCGGCCGCGGCGCGCACCGCGATCTGCGCGGCATCGCCCCAGGCCTCGGTGAGCGACCGACCGGCCGCCACCTCCTGCTCCAGCCCGTCGACGAACGGCACCAGGGCGTCGAGCATCGTCTTGTCCCCCACGTGCGCCTTGCCGAGGGTCACCATCGAGTCGAGGAACGCCCGCGCCCCGGCGACCACCTGGGTCGCGTCGATCCGGTCGGTGTCATCGCCGAGCACCTCGCCGAACGCCTGCAGGGCCCGGCCCCACAGCACCCCGGAGGTGCCGCCGGCCCTGCCGGCCCACGCCTCGCCCGCAGCACCGAGCACGGACCGTACGCCGCCCTCCGCGGCGGCCGCCGCCTGCGCGGCCTCGAGCGCGTTGCTGACCCCGCGGACCATGCCGCGGCCGTGGTCGCCGTCACCGGCGATCGCGTCGATCCGGGCCAGTTCCTCCTCCTCGGCGCGCATCCGGGCATCCATCGCCGCCAGCCCCCGGACGGCCACCGCGGCGGCCTCCCGCGAGCCGGCACTGCCCTGTCGTACGTCCCCGCCGGCGGTGACCAGGGCGGAGAGGTCACGGACCGGGGCGTCGCGCCGGTCCACCGCCCCCTTGCGATAGGCCGGGGTGTCGGCCGGGGCGGTCCAGTACTTCTCCAGTTCCTCGTCGAGGTGGACCAGGGTCAGCGAGATGCCGGCCATGTCGAGGCTGGTGACCAGTTCGCCGACCTCGGGGTCGACGACGGTGTAGCCGCGCCGGGCCAGCTCGGCGGCCACGGTCCGCCAGACGACGAAGAGCTCCTCGTACTTCGTGGCACCCAGGCCGTTGAGGATCACCCCGACCCGCTTGGTGGAGTCGGCCGGCTCCTCGGCCAGCACCCGCTCCAGCAGCATCACGGCCAGGTCGCGGGCGGGCAGCAGGTCGGACTCGGCGATGCCCGGCTCACCGTGGATGCCCAGTCCGACGCCCATCCGCCCCGGCGGGACGTGGAACAGCTTGTCGGCGGCACCGGGCATGGTGCAGCCGTCCAGGCCGACGCCCATCGTCCGGGTCCGGTCGTTGGCCAGGATGGCGAGGCGTTCCACCTCGGCCAGATCGGCGCCCTCGTCCGCGGCGGCACCGGCCACCTTGAAGACGACGAAGTCACCGGCGATGCCGCGGCGCTTGGCGATCTCGGTCACCGGGGCGCTGGCCACGTCATCGGTGACGTACACGTTGCGGGTCGGCACGCCGTCGGCGATCAGCCGCTCCTGGGCCAGGTTGAAGTTCATCACGTCACCGGCGTAGTTGCCGGTGATGAAGAGGACGCCGCCGCCGTTCTGCGCGGCGCGGCCGACGTTGTAGGCGTCCTCGGTGGAGGGGGAGGTGAAGATGTTGCCCACCACCGCGCCGTCGGCGAAGCCGTCGCCGACGACACCGCAGAAGGCGGGGTAGTGGCCCGAGCCGCCACCGACCACGACGGCGACCTTGCCCTCCGGGGTGGCCGCCCGGCGGACGACACCCCCGGGGACCTGCAGCACGTAGCGGGAGAAGGCGTCACAGAAGCCGACGAGTGCGTCCTCCATGAAAGTTTCGGGATCGTTGAACAGATGAGTCATGGCGCGTCCTTTCCGTCGCTGCTCATCGCGAGGATCCGGCCCCGGTGGTGCTCCGGCGGTGGGCGATGGCTGCCCGACCCCGGAGACCACCGGGCCGTGGGGCGGTCAGCGGATGCGGTCCCCGCTGGCCTTGTCGAACAGGTAGACCCGCCCGGGCGGCGCCGAGAAGGTGACCGACTGGCCGGGGGCCAGCTGCAGCTCGGCGGGGGTCTGGACGACCAGGTTCTTGTCCGGGACCGCCGGATGCCGGACCAGGGCGATGCCGTGCTCGAGCAGGTCCTCGTACACGAAGACGGTGCCGGTCAGGCCGTGCTCCGCGTGCTTGCAGTCCTGCGGGCGCAGGCCCACGGTCACCGTGGCGCCGTCCGGGGCCTGCCGGGCGGCCGTCTCGAGGATGTCGTCGCCGACCCGGATCATCGTCCGGTCCCCGTCGCGGACGACGGTGCCGTCGAACAGGTTGATGCTCGGCTCACCGACGAAGTCCGCCACGAAGAGGTTCGCCGGGTCGTCGAAGATCTCGTCCGGGGTGCCGTACTGCTGGATGATGCCGCCGTTCATCACCGCCATCCGGTCCGACAGTGTCATCGCCTCCAACTGGTCGTGGGTGACCACGATGGTGGTGTAGCCGAACTGGCGCTGCAGCAGCTTCAGCTCGCGACGGACGTGCTGGCGGGCGGCCGCGTCGAGGTGGCCCAGCGGCTCGTCGAGCAGCAGCACCGGCGGCTTGCGGATCAGCGCCCGGGCCAGCGCGACGCGCTGCTTCTGGCCGCTGGAGAGGGACGCCGGGCGCAGGTCCAGCAGGTCGTGCATCTCCAGGCGGTCGGCGAGCTCGGCGACGACCTTGTCCGGGTCGGCCACTCGCTTGCCGGCCTTCAGGCCGTAGGAGAGGTTCTCCCGGACGTTGAGCGGCGGGTAGAGGGCATAGCTCTCGAACCCGACACCGACGTTGCGCTTGCTGGGCGGCAGGTCGTTGACCCGGGTGGTGCCGATGAAGACGTCACCGGAGGTGATCGTCTCCAGGCCGGCGACCATCCGCAGCGTGGTCGTCTTGCCACAGCCGGACGGGCCGAGCAGGGTGATCAGTTCGCCGGGCTCGATGTCGAGGTTCATCGACTTGACGGCCTCGACGCCCTTCTTGCCGGTCCGGTAGACCTTGCGGACGTTGCGCAGCCGCAGCGGCAGCGCATCGCCGCCGCGCAGCTCGTCGACCTTGGCGCTCATTCGCCCACCTCCTCTTCGAGGGCCTCCGGGAGGGGGGCCGCGGTGTGTCCCAGGGCGGAGCCGAGCCGGGCGGTGTCCTCGTCCGGCTCACCGCCCGCGAACAGGTGGACGTTCGGCAGGTGGATGTCCAGCATCACCTCGTCGCCCTCCTGGTGCGGCCGGTCCGCCCGTTCGACGACGATCAGGTTGCCGTCGCCCACCTCGATGTCGAGCTCCACGTCGCGGCCGAGGCGCTCGGTCAGTCGGATCCTCCCGGCCACCCGCAGCCAGTCGTGGTCGTGGACCTCGCGGTTCACCATCAGTTCGCTGGGCCGCAGGCCGACCCGCAGCTGCTGGCCCTCGGTCAGGCCGAGGGCCGCCGGGGCGGCGAACTCGATGCCACCGCCGAGCGCCCGCA
The DNA here is from genome assembly GCF_034933565.1 of Raineyella sp. Lineage (NCBI taxonomy): Bacteria > Bacillati > Actinomycetota > Actinomycetes > Propionibacteriales > Propionibacteriaceae > Raineyella > Raineyella sp. The sequence goes on along the minus strand of NZ_JAYFNG010000030.1, from coordinate 38,019 downwards.
CCCGACCGCCCCGGACGACGGCGTCGACCAGGTTGATCTCGGGCTGGCCGACGCTCCGGGCGACGAAGGTATCGATCGGTTCACGCCAGATCTGTTCGGGGGTGCCGATCTGGATGAACTTCCCCGTACGGAGCACGGCGATGCGATCCGCGAGGGCGAGCGCCTCCTGGTAGTCGTGCGTCACGTACAGGGTCGTCGTGCTGGAGCGCGACGCGATCGCCTTCAGCTCCGCCCGCATGGACGCCCGCAGCTTCGCGTCCAGGTGTGACAGCGGCTCGTCCAGCAGGTAGATGTCCGCGGGGCGCACCAGGACCCGGCCCAGCGCGGTCCGCTGGCGCTGGCCGTTGGACAGCTCCTTCGGCAGCCGGTCGAGCAGGTGGTTGATGCCCAGCGTCGTGGTGACATCGTTGATCCTCTGGGTCTGCTCTTGTTCCGAATAGCGCGCGTGACGCCCCGACTTCAGCGGCGAGGCCAGGTTCTGGGCCACCGTCTTCTGCGGGTAGAGCGCGTAGCTCTCGAACGCCATCGCGACGTTGCGGTGGTACGGCTCGACCTGGGTCATGTCGATCCCGGAGATCTCGACGCTGCCCTCGTCGATCTCGATCAGCCCGGCGATCGCCTTGAGCGTCGTCGTCTTGCCGGCGCCCGACGGGCCGAGGATGACGAAGAACTCGCCGTCGCGCACGTCGATGCCGAGGTGGTCGATGGCGACCGTCTCGCCGTACGTCTTGGTCAGGTCATGGACCTTGAGGGTGCCCATCAGCCCTTCACCGCCCCGAAGCTCAGGCCCTGGACGAGGTAGCGCTGGATGGTGAGGGCCAGGATCAGCGGTGGCAGGGCGCCCACCACACCGGCCGCGGCCGTCAGGTTGTAGTACGCCTGACCGCCACCACCCAGGAACTTGGTGATGGCCACCGTGACCGAGCCGGAGTTCGTCAGGATCAGCGGGAACATGTAGTTGTTCCACGCGAAGATGAACGCCAGCAGGGCGGAGGCCGCGATCCCGGGCCGCACCAGCGGCAGCGCGACCATGGTGAAGGCACGCCGCCGGGTGTAGCCGTCGAGCAGTGCCGCCTGCTCCAGGTCCTCGGGGAGATCCTCGAAGTAGGAGCGCAGGATCCACACCACCAGGGGCATGGTGACCAGCTGCAGCACCCAGATCATGCCGAACGTGGTGTCGAACAGTCCCAGGCCGTTGTAGATGACGAACAACGGCACGATGACCATCAGCTCGGGGGCGAAGCGGAAGCTCAGCAGGTTGAACATCAGGCTGTCCGACCCGCGGAACTTCCACCGGCCGGCCGCGTACGCGGCGGGGATGCCCACCACCAGGGACACCACGACGGCGCCCAGGCAGTTCACCGTGCTGGAGATCAGGGCCGCCTTGAAGTCGACGCTGGTCAGCATCGTGCCGCGCTCGGAGAGGACGGTGACGAAGTTCTCCAGGGTCGGGGAGAAGCGGAAGTACGTCGTGGTCTGCTCGGCCGGTGTCTTCAGCGCCAGCATCACCATCCAGACGATGGGGAACAGGCTGAAGACGAACCAGGCCAGGATGGCGATGTCGGCGATCACCGCGGGGACGGTGAAACGCTTCTCACCGGGCATCAGTTCCTTGCGGGCCATCTCATCCCTCCGATCCGGCGGCGCGCGCCTGGGCGCGACCCAGCAGCTTCACCAGTTGCTGGGCGGTGAGGTACACGATGATCCAGAGGATGAACATGTACGTCGCGCCACCCGAGTAGTTGAAGTTGATGATCGAGTTGATGTACGCGTTCACCTGCAGGGTGCTGGTGGCATGGCCGGGGCCGCCCTGGGTCAGCACGTACACGATGTCGAACACCTTGAGGCAGTCCATGAACCGGAAGATCACCGCGACGAGGATGTAGGGCCACATCATCGGCAGCATCAGGCGCCGGAACATGTAGAACCAGCTGGCACCGTCCACGGCGGACGCCTCGAACGGCTCGCGCGGCAGGGACCGTACGCCGGCGAGGACGAGGATCGCGACGAAGGGGGTGTAGATCCACAGGTCGACCATGATGATCGACCAGAGGGCGCGATTCTCGCTGAGGAAGTCGAACGTCGAGCCCAGGTTGAAGATGTGGTTCAGGATGCCGAACTGCGGGTTGAACATCAGCTTCCAGATCACCGCGGCGATCACCGGGGCGATCATCAGCGGCAGGATCAGGACCTTCTCGAAGATCTTGCCGATCAGGCTGGAGCGGTTCAGCAGCAGGGCGATGATCACGCCCAGCACCGCCTCGAGGACGGTCGCCACGACGGCGAAGGTGAGGGTGATCCGGACCGAGCCCCAGAACAGCGGGTCGGTGAAGACCTTGAGGTAGTTGCTCAGGCCGACGAAGTGGACGTTGCTCTCGGTCGCCCGGTAGTTGAGGAAGGTGTAGCCGACGCCCTGGACGAAGGGGTACAGGATGCCGATCAGGATGACGGTGGCGGGAATGGACAGGATGTAAGGACGCCATTTGCGCCTGGCAGGCGACACGGTCGGGGGCTGGTGCCCTCCGACCGTGTCGTCAGCACTGCGCAGCGCCCCGTGCTGGCGGATGCTCATGTGAGTTGCGGGACCTTCCGATCCTGGGTGGACGGCCGGCGCCGGGGCGTCAGCTGTTCACCTTGTTCGTGCTGGAGGTGGCCAGGGCGTCCAGGGTGGACTTGGCGTCGGCGCCGCCGTAGATGCTCTGCAGCGCCACGGCCCAGTCCTCGGTGGTCTCCAGGAAGCGGGTCTGGGGGGTGAACAGCACCTTGGCCTGCGGCACCTGGGCCTCGAACGCCTCCAGGTAGCCGGGGAACGAGCCGAGGGTCTGCTTGAACGTGCCGTTGAACACCGAGGTACGCACCGGGTCGGCGAAGGCGCCCGACTGGACCGCCTTGTTCATCGCGTCCTTGCCGGAGGCCCACTGCATGAACAGCCAGGCGGCGAGCTTGTTCTTCGACTTGGAGTTCATCCCCCACGCCCAGGTCCAGATGTTGGTGGCCAGGCTGCCGCCGGCACCGGCGGGGCCGGGGTGCCAGGCGAGCTGTCCGGCCATCTTCGAGGCGCCCTTGACGTTCTTGGGGTACGTCGCCGAGTCGGCGTCGTAGACCATCATCGCCTTGCCGTCACCGAGGTCACCGGTGCAGTTCGGGTACTCGTACGTGGTCCAGGAGGTCGGGCCGGCCACCTTCGCCAGCTCGGCCCACTTCTTGGTGAAGTCGACCGCTGTCGGGGAGTTCATCGCGGCGACCAGCTTGCCGTTCTGGGTCTCGTAGTCCTTGCCGCCCTCGCGGCTGTACTGCGTCATGAACCCGGGGTGGATGGTCGCCCACGACTTCGACCCGCGGAAGGCGATGCCGTACATGTCGTTCTTGCGGTCGGTGAGGTCGGTGGCCAGCTGGATCAGGTTGTCGAAGGTCTCGGCGGGCTTGATCCCCCGCTTGTCGAAGACCGTCTTGTTGTAGGCGATGTTGTTCAGCTCGAAGCCCCACGGGAGGGCGTACGTGCCGCCGGTGCCCGCCGCGTCACCGACCTTGAAGTCCCACTTCATCGAGGTCCGCAGGCCGGAGAAGAAGTCCTCGTAGTCGAACTCGGAGCCGGTCGCGGCGGTGTTGTTGATCCACGGGTCCAGGTCCTCCAGCCAGCCGGGCGGGCCGTACTGCCAGACCCAGTAGGCGCCCATCATGAACACGTCGTGGGTCGCGCTACCACCGGCGAGCTCGGTGTTGAGCTTGGTGAAGTAGTCCGCCTCCGGGACCAGGTCGGCCGTCACCGTGATCCCGGTCAGATCGGTGAACTCCTTGAACAGGGGCTGGTAGGTCTGCTGGTAGACGTGCGGGGTCTGCAGGATCTTGATGCTGGTGCCCTTGGCCTTCTTCCAGTCGAACGAACCGGTGACCGCGTTGGCCCCGTTGTTGGTCGACTTCTGTCCCGGGCCGACGCAGGCGGCCAGCAGGGGGGCGGAGGCGGCGAGTCCGAGTCCCTGAAGGATGCGGCGGCGGCTCATGGGCTCGCTGAACGGTGAATTCATGTTGTCCTCGACTTCGTTGTCAGAACCGGTGGGCTGTTTCGGGGGATGGGTGGGGGATGCAGGTCAGGGGATGAGGCTGACCTTGATGGACTCCTTGCCGGAGGCGACCATGTCCAGGCCCTTCTGGAAGTCCTCGAGCGGGAGCTGGTGGGTGCAGATCTCGTCCAGCGGGAGTTTGCCGGTCTCGATCAGCTTGATGGCGGCCGGCCAGCAGTTCGGGCCGAGGTGTGCACCCAGGACGTCGAGCTCCTTGTCGTCGGAGATGATCGACCAGTCGACCGAGACGTTCTCCTTGAAGACCGAGTACTCCACGTAGCGGCCGAGCTTGCGCAGCAGGTTGAGGCCCTGCGGGACGGCCGAGGGGTGCCCGGTGCCCTCCAGGTAGACGTCGGCGCCGTAGCCACCGGTGAGGTCCTTGATGACCTGGACCGCATCCTGTTCGGCGATGTTGATCGTCATCGTCGCGCCGGTCTTCTCGGCGATCTCCAGCTTGCGCGGATCCATGTCGAGGGCGATGATCCGGGCCGGCGACTTCGCTGCGGCACCGGCGATCATGCCGAGGCCGATCGGGCCGGCACCGGCCACCACCACGGTGTCGTTGAAGCGGATGTTCGCCCGCTCGACGGCGTGCAGGGCGCAGGACAGCGGCTCGGCGAACGCGGCGTGGGCCGGCGGGATGTCCTTGCTGATCCGGTGCACCAGGGAGTTGGTGCTGACCACCATGTACTCCTCCATGCCGCCCGGGTTGGCGCGCTTGAAGCCGTACATGTTGTGCGGCTGGCACATGTGGTAATCGCCGTGGTCACAGTAGAGGCAGTCCCAGCACGGGACGATCTGCTCCAGCACGACCCGGTCGTCGAGCTCGACCCCCCAGTGGGCCCGCGCCTCGTCATCCAGGCCGATGATCCGCCCGGTGATCTCGTGCCCCGGGACGACCTCGGTCTCGGCCCAGGCCGGCCGGTTCTCATCGCCCCAGAACTTCGCCGCACCGGCCCAGTTCTTCAGGTCGCTGGCGCAGATACCCACCGCCTCGACCTTGAGCAGCAGTTCCCCGGGCCCGCGGGTCGGCACCGGCAGCTGCTCCAAGCGGTAGTCGCGAGGCCCGTGATTGATGACTGCCTTCATCGTCTCGGGAAGTGTGTTGTTCACCTTTGAACTCCGTCCCTTCAGGGGTTGACGCGCCTCATTGCCACGTCGGTTCGACCTTAGGCGGCTCAGCCAACATTTGTCCAGCACTTTTGTGCAACTGTTGTGCTGAACATTCGTTCACGCTACGCTCGTAGCGCATTCGTTCGACAATGGGGGTCTTGTCGACGATCGACAATGAGGTCTTGCCGACCAGGGGCGTCCCGGCAGCGGGTCGCCGTCAGGGGGATGAGTGATGGGTGAGGTGCCGGACACGGCCCGCGGAGGCCGGTCGTCGATGTCGTCACGCGGACGTTTCGATCCGGCGATCCTCTACCAGGCCGCCCTGGCCTACTACGTCGACAACGCGACCCAGGCGGAGATCGCCGAGGCCCTCGGGGTGAGCCGCCCGACGGTGAGCCGACTGCTCAGCGAGGCCCGGGCCGCCGGCATCGTGACGATCGAGGTACGCGAGCCGCGGTTCGAGCAGGACGCCGAGCTCGCCGGACGACTGGCCGCCCTGCTCGGCCTGCGGAAGGTCTACGTCACCCCCACGGTCGGGCGCCGCGACATCGGCGCGGTGCTGGCGCCCGGCGTCGGCCGCGCGATCGAGGACGCCGGCCTGGTCGCCGGCGACGGGCTGCTGGTCTCCTCCGGCGTCACCGTCTACCAGGTGGTCGGCCACCCCCTGCCGCCGGCCCCCGGGGTGCTGGTCGCCCCCACCGTGGGGGGCCAGCTGGAGTCCGAGGGCCCGTACCAGACCAACGAGATCGCCCGCCGGCTGGCGATGAAGCTCACCGGCCGGCCGGTGCTGCTCTATGCCCCCGCGCTGCCCAGTGCCGACCTGTACGAGTCGCTGCTGCGCGACCCGCACATCCAGGAGGTCGTCAGCCTGTGGAGGACCGCGAAGGCCGCGCTGCTGGGCGTCGGCGCCCCACCGCTGACCCGGACCATCATGCCGAGCACCTTCCAGGGCAACCCGCGCTGGCTGCGGTCGGCGGTCGGCGACATCAACGCGCGACCGTACGACATCCATGGCACCCCGATCGAGCTGGAGAGCAACGACCGGCTGATGGCCATGCGCCTGGAGGAGCTCCGCGAGGTGCCGCACGCCATCGCCGTGGCGGTGGGCCGCAACAAGATCGGCTCGATCATCGCTGCCAGCCGGGCCGGCTTCTTCAACCACCTGGTGACCGACACCGACACCGCCGCGGCGCTGGAGGCGGCGGCGAGCGTGGATCAGTGACCGGCGGGATCGAGCGGGATCAATGACCGGCACGGCCGAGCAGGGTCGGCGACCGGCACCGGTCGAGCGGAAGCGGTGACCCGCACCGGTCAGGCGTCGCCCGCGGAGCGCCGGTCGTGCCCCGGGGTCATCGCGCCCTGACCCCTGACCGCCACCACGAGGGCGGCCACCTTCGCCGGATCCGTCCGATGCCCGGCACCCTCGACCCCGCTGATCACGTCGACGCCGTCCGGGTCGACCGCCTCGAGCGCGGTCCGTACGGTGTCGGGGCGCAGGCCGCCGGCCAGGACAACCGGCAGCTCGATCCCCTCCCGGATCCGCCGGGCCGCCGACAGCGCGGCTGACCCGCCCGAGCCGGGCGGGCCGGGCGGGCCGGGCGGGCCGGGCGCGTCGACCAGGTCGACCATCAGCAGGTCGATGCCGGTCCCGACCAGCAGCCGGGCCGCCGCGAGCGGGTCGGCGCCGTGGACGTGGCGGCCCACGGGGGTGCCGTCATCGCGGCGCAGGCGCAGGGTCTTCATCACCCGTACGTCATGGGCGTGCAGCAGACCCACCAGGCGCAGGGTGACTCCCGGCGGTTCGTCGGCGTGCAGCTGGACGATCCGTGGTTGCAGCCGGCGGGTGGTCGCCAGGACGGTGTCGGGGTCCTCGCCGACCACCGCCACCCGTTGGACCGTCCCGGGCACCCCGAGCACCAGTTCCTCGGCCTCGTCGAGGGTCAGGTTCCACGGCCCCCGGTGCGGGAAGCCGACGACGAACCCGAGCGCGTCGACCCCGAGCGCCGCGCACAGGGCGACGTCGTCGGGATGGTGCAGGCCACTGATCCCGATCCAGGTCATGGCAGCACCTCGATCACCCCCGTGGACCCGTCCAGACGGATCCGTTGGCCGGTGGCCAGCCGGGTGGTGGCCCGGTGCACCCCGACGACGGCCGGGATGCCGTACTCGCGGGCGACCACCGAGCCGTGGGTCATCATCCCGCCGACCTCGGTCACCAGGCCGGCGGCCGGCAGGAAGAGCGGGGTCCAGGCCGGGTCGGTGCCGGGGCAGACGAGGATCTCGCCCGGCTCCAGATGTGCCGTGCTCGGGTCGAGCACCACCCGGACCGCGCCCTCGACCACGCCCGGCGACACCGGACTGCCGACGATCTCCCCGGTGGCCTCAGTACCCCCGCCGAGACCTTCGTACCAGGTGCGGCCGTCCCCGCCGATCAGCCGCGGCACCTGCCGGCGGCGCAGCTCCCGGTCGTACGCCGCTCTCCGCCCGGCGACCCGGGCGCGCAGGTCCTGGTCCGAGTCGACCCCCGCCCCGCGCAGCTCGTGGTAGTGGAGGAACATCACGTCGTCGGGCCGGTCCAGGCGGCCCAGTGCCACCAGGTCGGCCCCTGAGGCGAGCAGCCCCTCGCGGATCCGGCCGAGCAGGCGGACGAGGGTGAACTTCGGCACCTCCCGGGCGCCGAGCAGGATCCGCAGCCGGGTCGCGGCGAACCGGACCGGCCCGCGCCGCGGCCAGCGGCCGCGGCCGCCCAGCAGGGTGGCCAGCCGGTCGACGGCCTCCCGGCTGGTCCGGATCCCGGCGGCGAGAACGGCATCGGGCGCGACGGCGGGATCGTCCATCCGGACGTAGCTGCGCAGGGTGGCCATCAGCTGGACCGGGTCGTCGCGCCAGCGCGGCGCCCCGAGATCGATCTCGGCCACCCCGCGCATGCCGTACGTGGCGAGGAAGTCCCGCAGTGCCCGGTCGGTCGACACCGGCAGCGCGCCGCGGCGGAACAGCTCGGCCAGCTCGGCCGCATCCCGCTCGACGAACAGCGCCAGGGCACCCGGGTCGCGGCGGACGACCACCGCGACCTGCCACAGGGCCAGATCCATCGCCGTCGTCGGGTTGCCGGGCAGGGCCCGCATGGTCTCCATCACCAGGCGTTCCCCCTCCGCCCCGAGTGGGGCGGCGAGGCGACGCAGGACGGCGATCATCGCGGAGCCCGGCGCCATCATCGGCGCAAAATTCCTCAGCCCCTCGGCCAGACCGTCACGCAGGGTGATCCCGGCGGCGTCGACCCGGGCGGTCAGGCGTTCGTACGGGTCGCTCCGCCGGGAGGCCGCATCCTGGGAAGCCTCGGCGGCGGCCACCATCGCCTCCATCGCCCGATCGAACCGGCGGCGGCGCACCCCGGGGGCGACCAGGCTGAGCGGCAGGCCGCGCAGCACGATGCCGCCGAACCGGCCCACCATGGCCAGGGTCGCCGCGGTCGGGCGGGTCCGGACCGGTCGCCACCGTGGGTCGGTCTCCAGCCGGCGCAGGATCGCGCCGGTGCCCGGTTCGCCGATGGACAGCATCACCGGCAGGACCCGGGCGCCGATCGGGTCCCGGGCCAGTGCGTCGATCCGGGCCCAGAGCCGCTCCCCGGCGACGGCGATGACGCCCTGGCGCGCCGGGTCGGCCGGCACCCCGGTGAAGACCGCCGCCGCTCCGGAGGCGAGCCGGATCAGCGACTCGCGCCCGACCGGGGTGATCGGCCGCAGCATCCCCTGGAAGGCGCCGAAGGAGAACCACAGCGCGTCGGGGTCCCGCCCCGGCGGCAGCGGGAACAGCGAGGTGATCGCCCGGGTCTGCAGCACCTGGAAGCCGTCGGCGGTGAGCGCCCACTCGATGTCCTGCGGGGTGCCGTCGTACGTGCCCTGGATCCGCCGGCCCAGCGCGGCCAGCTCGGCGACCTGCTCGTCGGTGAGGACCGGCTCGTCGGTGCGGACGGACCCCCCGGCGTCGGGGGCGGTCGAGGATCCCGTCACCGCAGCCTCGCGCGCCACCGACGCGACCCCACCCTCCCGCGCCACCGACGCGACACCACCCTCCCGCGCCACCGACGCGACACCACCACCGGCGATCGGCACCGTGGTGACCGCCTTGGCCCCCGGCGTGCACTCCAGCACCCGGCCCTCGGCGTCGACGAGCCAGTGGTCCGGCTCGGTCAGGCCGGAGACCAGTGCTTCCCCCAGCCCGGGCACGGCGTCCACCGCGGTGTGGGCGCGGACACCGGTGAGCGGGTCGGCGGTGAACATCACGCCGCTGACCATGGCAGGGACCAGTGCCTGGACCACGACAGCCAGGCCGAGGCCGTCCTGGGAGATGCCGTTGCGGAGCCGGTAACCGATCGCCCGCGCGGTCCACAGGCTCGACCAGCAGTCGACCACGGCGCGCACCAGCTGGTCGGCGCCGAGCACGTTGAGGTAGGTCTCCTGCTGGCCGGCGAACGACAGGTCGGCCAGGTCCTCGGCCGTCGCGGAGGACCGTACGGCCAGGGGGACCTCCCGCGCTCCGGGCGAGCCTGCGGGGACCAGCCCCGCGGCCGATGCTGCGGCGAGGACGGCGTCGCGGACCTCGTCCGGCATCCCTCCGGCGGCGAAGGCCGCCCGGATGGTCGCGCAGGCCCGTTCCGGTCCGGCGGCATCGGCCGGGTCGACCCCCTCGAGAGCCGCGGCGATCACCGGGCCCAGGCCGTGAGCGGCGACGTGGGCGGCGTAGGCCGCCGTGGTGACCACGAAACCACGCGGCACCGGATATCCCGCCCGGGTCAGCCGGATGAGATTGAGGCCCTTGCCACCGACCGTCGCCAGGGTGGCATCCGCGTCCTCGAGGGGCACCGTGAGAGTTGCCATGGGACGAGCATCCCACCGCTGCGTCCGGCGTTCCCGGGGAACCGGTCCGGGGTCGACGGAGCACCTTGCCGACATACCCCACAGGGGTATAGTGACTGCTGTTGGAGAGATACCCCCAAGGGGTACCTCTGACGTACGTCCCTGAGGGAGAACCAGACGATGTCGACCACTACCGAGTACCAGGTATCCGGCATGACCTGCCACCACTGCGAGATGTCGGTCAGCGAGGAGGTCGGCGAGATCCCCGGCGTCGAGTCGGTCGAGGTCAGCCACCTCACCGGCAGGCTCGTGGTGACCAGCGCCGCCCCGCTCGACCCGTCCGCGGTCGCCGCGGCGGTCCAGGAGGCCGGCTACCAGGTCGTTCCCGCCTGATCAGCGCGCCGTGATCCTCGCCCTCTGATCACCCCCCACTACCGCCGCCCGATCACCATCCGCTGATCACCATCGCCCGATCACCGCCGGCTGATCAGCACCGTCCCGTCAGCACCGTCCGCGTCCGCGCGGGCAACACTTCGATCCCGTGCAGCAAGGAGCCCCCTCCATGTCAGCGACCCAGGTCGACAAGAGATCCATCCCCACGGCTCTCGGCCACCTCACCGAACTCGACCTCGAGATCGGCGGCATGACCTGCGCCTCCTGTGCGAACCGGATCGAACGCAAGCTCAACAAGCTCGACGGCGTCACCGCCGCGGTCAACTACGCCACCGAGAAGGCCCACGTCAGCGTCCCGGACGGGTACGACGCCCAGCAGCTGCTCGACACCGTGGCCGCCGCCGGCTACTCCGCCGCCCTCCCGCGGGTCGCCACGCCCCGCGACGCCGGTGCGCAGGCGGGCGCAGCGGCAGGCACGGGTGCGGGCGCCGATGGGGCGGAACGCCCGGGCGCCCCGGACCGCCAGGAGCTCGAGCTGCGGGCGCTGCGCCAGCGGCTGATCGGCAGTGCCGTGCTCTCGGTCCCGGTGATCCTGATGGCGATGGTGCCGGCCCTGCAGTTCGACAACTGGCAGTGGCTGTCCCTCACCCTGGCCTCGCCGGTGATCGTCTGGGCGGCCTGGCCGTTCCACCGCGCGGCGTGGACCAACCTGCGCCACGGCGCCGCGACGATGGACACCCTGGTCTCGATGGGGACCGGGGCGGCGTACCTGTGGTCGCTGTACGCCCTGTTCTTCGGCACCGCCGGGATGACCGGGATGAAGCACCCGTTCGAGCTGACCGTCGGCCCGAGCGACGGTGCGGCGAACATCTACCTCGAGGTCGCCTCGGGCGTGGTGATGTTCATCCTGCTGGGCCGCTACATCGAGAAGCGGTCGAAGCGCCGCGCCGGCGCCGCACTGCGCGCCCTGCTCGAGCTCGGCGCGAAGGACGTCGCGGTGCTCCGCGACGGTGCGGAGGTGCGGATCCCGATCGACGATCTGCGCGTCGGCGACGAGTTCGTCGTCCGCCCCGGGGAGAAGATCGCCACCGACGGGGTGGTCGTCGCCGGCACGTCCGCCGTCGACGCCTCGATGCTCACCGGCGAGTCGGTGCCGGTGGAGGTCGCCCCCGACGACACCGTCACCGGGGCCACGGTGAACGCCGGCGGCCGGCTGGTCGTCCGGGCCACCCGGATCGGCGCCGACACCCGACTGGCCCGGATGGCCCGCCTGGTCGAGGACGCCCAGTCGGGCAAGGCCGAGATCCAGCGGCTCGCCGACCGGGTCTCGGGCGTCTTCGTGCCGATCGTCATCGTCGTCGCCCTCGCCACCCTCGCCACCTGGATCGCCCTGGGCTTCCCGCTGACGGCGGCCTTCACCGCAGCCGTCGCGGTGCTCATCGTCGCCTGCCCCTGCGCCCTGGGCCTGGCCACGCCGACCGCCCTGCTGGTCGGCACCGGCCGCGGCGCCCAGCTCGGCATCCTGATCAAGGGCCCCGAGGTCCTCGAGTCCACCCGCAAGGTCGACACGATCGTGCTGGACAAGACCGGCACCGTGACCACCGGCACGATGACCCTGATCGACGCGTACGCCGCCGACGGCACCACCGTCGACGAGGTGCTCCGCCTCGGCGGTGCGGTGGAGGCCGCCTCCGAGCACCCGATCGCCCGCGCCGTCGCGCGGGGCGCCGAGGACCGCGTCGGCCCGCTGTCGGACGTCGAGGGCTTCACCAACCTGGCGGGCCGCGGCGTCCGCGGCACCGTCGAGGGACGTACGGTCCTCGTCGGCCGCCGCACCCTGCTGGCCGGCGAGGAGAGCGGGCACCCGGTCGGCGGCAGCAGTGAACGACCGACCGGCGACGACAGCGGACGCCTCACCGGCGAGAGCGCCGGGTTGCCGCCGGAGCTGGCCCGGGCCGCGGCGGACGCCGAGGCGGCCGGGCGCACCGCGGTGGTCGTCGCCTGGGACGGGGCCGCGCGCGGCGTCATCACCGTCGCGGACGCGATCCGGCCGACCAGCCCAGAGGCGATCTCGCGGCTCCGGGGACTCGGTCTCACCCCGGTGCTGCTGACCGGTGACAACCGTACGGTCGCCCAGCAGGTGGCGGACACCCTCGGCATCGACCGTGTGATCGCCGAGGTCCTGCCCCAGGACAAGGTCCGGGTGGTCAAGGAACTGCAGGCAGAGGGCCGGGTGGTGGCGATGGTCGGCGACGGCGTGAACGACGCCGCCGCGCTCGCCCGGGCCGATCTCGGCCTGGCCATGGGCACCGGCACCGACGTGGCGATCGAGGCGGCCGACCTCACCCTGGTGCGGGGCGACCTGCGCGCCGCGGTGGACGCGATCCGGCTGTCGCGTCGTACGCTCGCGACGATCAAGGGCAACCTCTTCTGGGCCTTCGCCTACAACGTGTGCGCCATCCCGCTGGCCGCCCTCGGCCTGCTCAACCCGATGATCGCCGGCGCCGCGATGGCCTTCTCCAGCGTCTTCGTGGTCACCAACAGCCTGCGGCTGCGCGGCTTCCGGTCAGCCATCCGCTGACGCCGGCGTACGGCCCGGCCGGGCCGTACGCCGAGGGTCCGGGGGAACACCGGGCAGGGCCAACGCCGGGCAAAGTCAACGCCGGTCCGGGGGGACGCCGGTCCGGGTCAACGCCGGTCCGGGGGACGCCGGTCCGGGTCAACGCCGGTCCGGGGGACGCCGGTCGGGGTCCAGGCCGGTCCGGGGGACGCCGGTCGGGGTCCAGGCCGGTCAGGCGCTTCGGTGCCCGTCGTGGCGCCGCGACGGCACCAGGTGGGTGATACCCACCAGGAGGCCACCGAGCACGATCGCGACCACGGCTGAGCCGAGGGTGTCGATCAGCCAGGCCAGCAGCCCACCGACGCCGGGGACCTCGTGCGCCGGCGCAGCGAGATGGTGCAGCAGATCGGCCGGGGCGTGCCAGCCCAGGGTGTTCGCGCCGGTGACGAGGATGTGCCCACCGACCCACAGCATCGCGGCGATGCCGACGGTCGACAGCACCGACAGCACCACCGGCATGGCCGCCACCAGCGCGGCGCCGACCCGCCGGGAGCCGCGACGCTCCCGCCCCTCGAGCACCAGGCCGATGTCGTCCATCTTGACGATCAGCGCGACCGCCCCGTACACGACGGCGGTCAGCGTCACGGCCACCAGCACCAGGATGAGCGTCTTCGGCAGCAGCGCCATGGACGAGGAGCGGCCGGCGTTCACCGTCGCCAGGGAGATCACCATGATCTCGGCGGACAGGATGAAGTCCGTACGGACGGCGCCGTTCACCAGGGTCCGCTCCTCCGCGGCGCCGCGGTCCACCGCCGGCCCGCCCTGCCCGGGCTCCTCCGGCATCCTGTGCCCGCCCCCGCGGACCGCGTCGAGGAGCTTCTCCGCGCCCTCGAAGGAGAGGTAGAGACCACCCAGCATGAGCAGCGGGGTGAGCACGACCGGCAGGAAGTGGTCGAGCACCAGCAGCAGGACGATCAGGATCGCCTTGTTGACCAGTGACCCCCTGGCGATCCGCCAGATGACCGGCAGCTCACGGCTCGGGTGGATCCCGGCCACGTACTGCGGGGTCACCGCGGCGTCGTCGACCACCACACCCATCGCCTTGGTGGTGGTGGCGCTGGCGGCTTTCGCGATCATCGCCACGTCATCGAGCAGGGCGGCGAGTCCACCGGCCATGGGATCCTCCCGGATTCGGTCCATAATGTGCGACACGTGCCTGCGAGCACACCGTGGGGCGGGCCCGCTGCGGACGTCCGCGTGCGGCGAACCTAGCAGCAGGCTGTGACGGACCGGTGTCGGGCGGGCGGCACCGTGCCACCGCGGGTCGCCACGGGGCCGTTCCGCAGACGATCCACCGGCCCGCCGACGGCCCGCCGACGAGAGGAGACGATGTGAGCACTGCACGCCCGTTTCACCGGTTGGTGCTGGTCCGACTGATCGTGAGCCTGGCGCTGGGGGTGGTCGCCGGGGCCGTGGTGATGCTCACCTGGCGCCCCGAGGCCGCGGCCGTGTCGGGCTGGATCGTCACCGCCGGGGTCTACTGCGCGTGGACCTGGGCCATCGTCGCCGGCATGGACCCGGCGGACACCCGCTCCCACGCCACCGAGGAGGACGCCGGGCGCGGCGCCACCGACGTCATCCTGCTGGTCGCCTCGATGGCGAGCCTGGTCGGGGTCGGCGTCCTGCTGGCCGCGGGCTCCCAGAAGGGCGTCGCGGCGATCATCGAGACCGGACTCGGCGTGCTCTGCGTCGCCGCCTCCTGGGTGCTGGTGCACGTCCTGTTCACCGTCCGCTACGCCCGCCTCTACTACGACGGCGACGGAGGAGTCGACTTCAACCAGGACGAGGACCCCGACTACCAGGACTTCGCCTACCTGTCCTTCACCCTGGGGATGACCTACCAGGTCAGCGACACCGACATCACCGGCAAGGCGATCCGCCGTACGGTGCTGCGCCACACCCTGCTCAGTTACCTGCTCGGCGCGGTGATCCTGGCCTCGACGGTCAACCTCGTCGCCTCGATCGCCTCGAGCTTCTGACCCCGCTCCGCCACAGCCCCGCTCCGCTGCATCCAGCGCGACCAGCACTCCACTCCGCTGCATCCCCCGCCCCGCCGGAGCCACTGCGGCCCGGCCCGGGAGCGGGGCGCCGGTCACTGCCCCGGTGCGGGCGGATCGGCCGACCCACCGTCGGCGGCGAGCCGTTCGGCGGCGTACCGCTCCACCCGATGCTCGAACGAGCGCCCGACCACCCGCCCGACGACCAGGCCGGCCGCCAGGACGACCACCAGCAGGACCCAGCTCGCGTCCTTGAGGTAGCGGTCGGCGGCTGCACCGAGCAGGTGGATGATGATCGAGATCCCCCCGGCCCAGCAGGCCGCGCCCGCGGCGTTGGCCATCAGGAAGCGGGGATAGGTCAGCCGCAGGGTGCCCGCGAGCGGGCCGGCGAACATCCGTAACAGGGCGATGAACCGTCCGACGAAGACCGTGCCGGTGCCGTAGCGGTCGAAGAGGTGTTCGGCGTACGCGATCCGGTCCGCCGTGACATGGCGCGGGAACCGTCGGGCCAGCCGGTCGAGCAGCGACGGTCCGTAGTGCCGGCCGACGCTGTACCCGATCGAGTCCCCGACCACCGCGCCGGTGAAGGCGGCCACCGCCACCCACACCCCGGACAGGTGCAGGTCGGGACGGGTGCTCATCAGCGACCCCGTCATCAGCGCCGTCTCCCCGGGGACGGGCACCCCGATGCTCTCCACACCGACCAGCAGCCCGATGACGAGGTAGACCGCCAGCGGAGGGATGGAGTGCAGGAACGTGATGAAGGTCATGGCATCCAAGCGGTCGGGCCCATCGGGAGACGTACGCCCCCCCGACGATAGCCGGAGCGCGCTGAGACGCGGCGAAGATCCCCGCCCCCTCCGTCGGGCGGGTCAACGAAGCGGTGCGTACGCCGGGCTCGGCTCACGATGCGCGATGCGTACGCCGGGCGCGGCCCGCGATGCGTACGGGCCGCCGGCTCTGGCCCTGCGACGGGGACGAAACCTACGATGCAGGGGTGGAGATCTCTCGCCGGCCGGCGCACAGCACCCCGTCCCGTCCCGACACGACCGACTGGACGGTGGCCGGCTTCGAGGGCTGCGCGCAGTGCGGCTTCCGGCCGATCCGTCCGCTCAGTGCGATCCCCGCACGGCTGACCGACTCGATCGGACGCTGGCGAGTCGTGCTGGAGCGCGCCGACGTGGCCGTACGTCCCGAACCCGACGTGTGGTCGCCGCTGGAGTACGCCTGCCACGTGCTGGACGTCCATCGGGTGTTCACCACCCGGGTCGAGCAGATGCGGTCGGAGGACACGCCGACCTTCGCGGAGTGGGACGGTGAGGTCGCCGCCGTCGAGGGCGACTACAACGCTCGCGACCCGCGCTCGGTCGCCTCCGACTACGAGACGGCGGCCCATCGCGCCGCCGAGCTGTTCGCCGCACTGGAGGAGGACGCCTGGCAACGGCCCGGGCTGCGCGCGGACGGCATGCGCTTCACCATCGCGTCCTTGGCCGATTACTGGCTGCACGAGGTGCAGCACCACCTGGCCGACGCGGAGCGCTGACCCGGCACACTGGAACCGGACAAGGACTCCGACCAAGCCAGCCGGAACCAGGCCGAGCCGGAAACACGCACGGACCGAACACACACGGCCGAAGCCAGGCGCAGTCGGAACCAGACGGAGTCGGGGCCAGGCACCGTCGGAACCAGACGAGCCGGAACCAGGCAGAGGGGCAGCAATGATCGAGTTCACCTGGACGGACACGGTGGCGGAGGCTCACCTGTGGGCCCGTGAGCTCCACCCGTTCGCCGAGATCGCGACGACGATGGGCCAGCTCGCCGCACGCCGGGCCGATCTGACGCCGCGCCCGCTGCCGATCGGCGTGTTCCCGGCCGGGACCACCGACCTCGACCTGCTCGACCAGGTCCTCGTCGCCCGCTCCCCGCAGACCCTGGTCGCCGACGTCCTGATGGAGCCGTTCGCCGAGATCGAACAGCGCTGCGCCCGGCTCACCTTCGACGATCCCGGCCGGGTCGTCCAGTGGGACCGGGACCAACCCGTCGTGGCGATGGGCGCCGAGGTGGTCCGTGACGACGAGGTGGTGGACACCATCGGGTTCCTCGCCGACTGTCTCGACCTCAAGCAGCAAGAGTGGGACGAGCTGCGCGAGGGCTGGCTGCCCCGGCTCGCCGATGGCGGCTGGCAGCCCTGCAGCACAGCCTTCCTCACCGCGGCGATGACCGGCTTCCCCGACGTCTACCAGCGCCAGTCCGCCCCGCGGATGCACGACGTCATCCTGATCGAGCCGCTCTGCCCGCACCCCGTGGTCCGCGCCGCCCTGGACTCCCTGCGGCCGGTCCGCCGCTGATCCCGACCCCGGCCGTACGCCGCTGCCCGTACGCCGCTGATCCACCGCCCCCCGTACGCCGCCGGCCGTATGCCGCCGACGGCCCGCTGATCGCCACGGATCCCGACCCCGGCCGTACGCCGCCGACGGCCGCCGACCGTACGTGCTGGTCCGGCCCGTACGTCCCGGGGTAGACTCAGCCCGTGCTGTCCTGAGGATCGAGTCCGTCCCGCGCCCGAGGCCCTGCCCGGCGGGATTCCCGCTGCCCTCCCAGGATCCTGATGCCGTCATCGCATATTTCTTCGCACCCCCACGCCGGCACCCCCGGTGCCGCTCGGCGGTCCGCCCGCGCTCCCCTGGCGGCCTCGTCGGCCGCGGGCGCCGACCACCTGCGGGTGGACGGGGTCTCCCGCTCCTTCGCCGACCGTCGGGTGCTCACCGACGTGTCCTTCTTGGTGGCGTCCGGCGCCCGGGCCTGCCTGATCGGGGAGAACGGATCCGGCAAGTCGACCCTGCTGCGGATCGTCGCCGGCCTCGACCGGCCCGACACCGGCATCGTCACCGCCCCCGGGAGCGTCGGCCTGTTCCACCAGCAGCCGCCGTTCCCGCTCGGGCTCACCCGCGCCGAGGTGCTGGCCGACGCCGTGGCGCCGCTGCGTGCGATCGCCCGCCGGGTGGAGGCCGCGGGTGAGGCGATGGCCCGCGGCGAGGCCTCGGCGGCCGACCGCTTCGAGGCCGCCCTGCAGGAGGCCGAGGCCCGGCAGGCCTGGCAGGCCGGGCACCTGGTCGACCGGCTCGTCGAGGGCCTCGGTCTGGGCGCGATCCGCGCCGACCGCAAGGCCGAGGCCATGTCCGGGGGCCAGGTGGCCCGACTGTCGCTGGCCTGGCTGCTGGTCCGCCGGCCCGACACCCTGCTGCTCGACGAGCCCACCAACCACCTGGACGACGCGGCCACCGCCCTGCTCGTCGACCTGCTCGCCGGGTGGACCGGCCCGGTGCTGCTGGCCAGCCACGACCGGGCGTTCCTCGACGAGGCGGCCACCGTCCTCCTCGACCTGGATCCCGCGCCGGTGGCGTACGCGGCCGTCCGCCACGACCGCGACTCGCCCGGGTCGGGCTTCGGGGTGACCCGCTACGCCGGCAGCTACACGGCCTACCGGGCCGAGCGGGACGCAGCCCGGGAGCGCTGGGAACGGCAGTACCGCGACGAACAGGCCGAGCTCGAGCGGCTCCGCCGGCGCGTCCGCGCCGACCACACCGTCGGGCACGCCGGCCGGGCACCCCGCACCGAGGGCAGGGCCGCGAAGAAGTTCTACGCCGACCGCAACGCCACCGTCGTGTCGCGCCGGGTCACCGACGCCTCCGCCGCGCTGGCCGCGCTCGAGGCGGCCCAGGTGCGCAGGCCACCGGCCGAGCTGCGGTTCAGCGGCCTGGCCGGCACACCGTCCCCGCGGGGGCGGACGCCCGGGCCGGTCCTGGTCGCCACCGAGGTGGCGATCCCCGGGCGGCTGGCACCGATCTCGGTCGCACTCGGCGTCACCACCCGGCTGCTGGTCACCGGCCCGAACGGCTCCGGGAAGTCGACCCTGCTGGCGATCCTCGCCGGCACCCTGACCCCCACCACCGGGACGGTGTCGCGGGTGGGGCGGCTGTCGGTCGGGCTGCTCGGCCAGGACATCGTGCCCCGCGACCCGGACCGTACGGTCCTCGACACCTACCGGGAGGCGGTCGGGGCCGACCGGGCCGGGCGTACGCCGCTGGGTCGGTTCGGCCTGGTCGCGGGCCGGGACGAGGAGCGGCCGTTGGGCACCCTCAGCGTCGGTCAGCGCCGCCGTCTGGACCTGGCGATCCTGCTCGCCGCACCGCCGGACGTGCTGCTGCTCGACGAGCCGACGAACCACTTCTCGCTGCTGCTGGCCACCCAGCTCGAGCGGTCCCTCCCGGACTACCCCGGCGCGGTGGTCGTGGCCAGTCACGACCGTCGGCTGCGCGCCGGCTGGGCCGCAGCGGAGCTCGCCCTCGGCGTCGCACCCGGCGCCTGACCATCACCCGGAGCGACCCGGCTGCCTCCGGACCGGACCCCGACCACCACCGTGAGCCCGGCTGTCTCCGGCCGGGGGCGAGCGCCTCCGGCGGAGCGGACCGATCCGCCGAGGGCCCGCCGGCCCGGGCGCGCTGGGGGACATTCCTGGAAGGTCCCCCGCGGACGGGGCCCCGGTTCGCGGCGCGGACCCGCCCGGCCCTAGGTTTGGGTGCAGACATGGCTGTCACAACATCTGCACAGCCGCCACACACCCGACCGAAGGAGAACCGTGGGTCAGAACACCACGCTCGCGATCATCCTGGTCGTCGTCGGTTCGTTCTGCTACGCACTCTCCGCTTCGTTCCAGCACCGCGCCATCAAGCGCAAGGTGCATCGCAACGAGGAGAAGCGCCCGCTCGGCTTCCGGGCATTCCTGCAGACGGTCACCTCGCGCCGGTGGCTGGCGGGCGCGGTCCTGCTCGGCATCTCGGCGATCCTGCAGATCATCGCCCTGTCGCTGGCCCCGGTGA
Organism: Raineyella sp.; assembly: GCF_034933565.1. Lineage (NCBI taxonomy): Bacteria > Bacillati > Actinomycetota > Actinomycetes > Propionibacteriales > Propionibacteriaceae > Raineyella > Raineyella sp. The sequence goes on along the minus strand of NZ_JAYFNG010000030.1, from coordinate 18,099 downwards.
GCGTGGTCCAGCCGGTCGGGCTGTTGGCCTTCCCGTGGTCGATCCTGATCCAGGCCCGGCTGCACCACCAGCGGATCCGGCGCCGGGTCGGCCTGGCGGTGACCCTCACCGTGGGCGCCACCGCCGCCTTCACCGTCCAGAGCGCCCTGCACGCCGTGCCGCGCTCCGACCTCAACGGGGTGCGCGTCGCGATCGGGGCCGCAGTGGTCTACCTGCTCACCCTCGCCTTCGGCCTGCTCGGCGCCCACGGCCCCAAGCACTGGCGCTGCCTGCTGTGGTCCTCCGGCGGGGCGATGCTCTACGGCCTCGAGGCGGCCCTGGTGAAGTCGCTGATCGACTTCATCCGCAAGGTCAACTGGATGCACTCCCCGCTGCTGTGGACGATCCTGATCGCCCTGGCGCTGGGCAGCCTGACCGCCGGCTGGATGATCCAGCAGGGCTTCGCCACCGGGCCCAGCGAGATCGTGGTCGGCTCGACGACCATCACCAGCCCGGTCATCGCCGTGACGTACGGCATCGCTGTCCTCGGCGAGGGACGGCTGCTGGACGTGCCGGCCGCCGTCACGATGGTCCTCTTCGCCGCACTGGCGGTCACCGGCGTGGTGGTGCTGACCCGGCTCGACAAGTCCTGGGACGAGCGCCCCGTCCTGCGCTGAGCCGGACGGGGCCGCCCGCTCAGTCAGGGACGGGGCGCCGCCTGCTCAGTTGAAGTGGAACAGCCGCTGCGCGATCCGGTAGCCGGCGATCGACAGCCGCCGGCCCAGCGGCCCGGCGAGGTTGGAGCCGAGCACCACGAAGTGACGGCCCAGCCGCGCCCGCAGGTCCGGATCGACCGAGTCGATGTGTTCCCACATCGACCGGCGCATCTCCAGCGCCTCCTCGTCGCCTCGGATGATGGCGAAGATCGACGACGCCGCGACGATCAGCGCCAGGTAGTTCTCCATGTACCGGGCCAGCTTGCGGTCCGGGATCCCCTCGGGCAACTTGTGCGCCTCGACCATCGCCCGAGTGACCCGCATCTGCTGGTCGAGACGCCCCAGCATCACGGACTCGTTGACCGACTGGTCGTCGCGGCCGATGAAGTAGTGGTAGAGGTCGACCGGCAGGTAGTAGAGGGTCCTGACGTTCGGCAGCGGCACATACACGTAGATGTTGTCCACGTAGAAGGTGTGCTCGGGCAGCACCACGCCGCTGTCCCGCAGCACCTGGGTCCGGTACGTCGCGGCGTGCATCAGGATGTTCTGCCCCAGCGCGAAGAGCCGGGTCTTCTCCCAGGCGACCTTCTTGTTGGTCGGCAGCGGGCCGAGGTAGCGGATCACCCGACGGCTGCCGGTGGCGACGTGCTCGTACACGTAGTTCGTCACCACGAGGTCGACCGGATCGCCGGACGCCACGAACCCGCGCAGCTTGCTGAGCAGCAGGCCCAGGGCGTCGCGGCCGAGCCAGTCGTCGGAGTCGACCACCCGGAAGTAGTGCCCGGTCGCCGCGGCCAGGCCGGCGTTCACCGCGCCGCCGTGGCCCTTGTTCTCCTGGTGGATGACCTTGATCGTGTCGGGGTGGCGACGGCCCCAGGCGTCGGCCTTCGCCGCCGTGTTGTCCTTGGTCGAGCCGTCGTCGACGATGATGATCTCGACGTCGGTCGCGCCCGTCAGCAGCGACTCGACGCAGTGGTCCATGTAGTCGGCCGAGTTGTAGCAGGGGATCGCGATGCTCAGGATCGGACGGTCAGCGGCGGGCATTCAGTTCTCCTCGGTCTGTGCTGCGGCCCGGCCGCCGCTGCGGGGCCCTGGGGCTCCGGCGAGGAGCCGGTCGGACAGCGCCAGGGCGTTCGCCACGGTCGCGTCCATGTTGTAGTAGCGGTACTCGGCGAGCCGGCCGATCGGGTGGAAGTCGGGGTACTCCTGGGTCAGCGCCACGTACCTGCCGTGCAGCGCGAGGTGCTCGGCGTCGAGCACCGGGTAGTACGGGTCCATCCCGGTGTCCGGCTCGTACGGCTTGGAGTACTCCCGCACGATCGTCGTCACCCCGGCCAGCTCCTGGCGGGTGAGGTACTTGAACTCGGTGATCCGGGTGTAGTCCTCGGAGACCGTGTAGTTGATCGTGCCGCGTTGCTGGAACCAGTCCTGCTGGTAGGTCTCGAAGACGAAGTCCAGCGAACGGTACGGCAGGCTGCCGAAGCGGTTGTCGAACAGCTCGTCCAGCGGGCCGGTGTAGACGACCGTGCCGGCGAAGGTCTGCCCGTCGATCCGGACCACCCCCGGCGTGGTCAGGTCGAGCACCGTGCGGGCGTCGACGTCGGTGCGGACGGTGATGCCGGGGTGGTCGAGCATCCGCCCGATCAGCGCGGTGTAGCCGTCGGTCGGCAGGCCCTGGTGCGGGTCCTGGAAGTAGCGGCAGTCCTCGGAGAGGAACACCGGCACCCGGGCGGTGACCGACGCGTCGATCTTGTCCGGCGTGGTGCCCCACTGCTTGAGCGTGTAGGTGAGGAAGACGTTGCGGTAGACGTACTCGGCGACCTCGGCCAGCTCCGGATCGTCCTCGGCCCGCAGATCGTTGATCGAGACCTTGGCGCCGTCACCGAAGCGGGCGACCATCTTGGCGATCAGCTGCTCGCCACGCTCCTCGCCGAACGCGAGACGCATCGACACCTTGTTGAACGGGACCGGCAGGAAGGTGCCGTGGACGTTCGCCAGCACCTCGTGGGAGTAGCCGTTCCACTGCGTGAAGCGGGACAGGTAGTCGAAGACCCGCTCGTCGCGGGTGTGGAAGATGTGCGGGCCGTACTTGTGCACCAGCACCCCGGCCTCGTCGACATGGTCGTACGCGTTGCCGCCGATGTGCGGGCGTTGTTCGAGGACGAGCACCCGCCGCCCGCCGCGCTCGGCGAGCTCCCGGGCGATCGTGGTGCCGGCGAACCCGGCGCCGACGACGACCGCATCGTACGTTCCGACATCCGGACCGTGCCCGCTCACGTTGTGCGCACTCACGTCGTGCCCGCCGGCCTCGGGACCGCGGTGCTCCCCCGCGTCGGAGCCACCGGGCGCACCCGCGTCGGGGCCCGGGACCGGGGGTGCCTGCCTGCTGTGATCGTGCCTGTCGGGATCGTCCGGAGCCGCGCCCTGCGCGCCCCCCGCACCGTCGGCCGTACGGCCTCCACCGGTCTCCACCACAGTCCTGCCTTCCTACCGCTCGTCCGGGCCACCCGCCAGGGGGCTCATCGGGGGCCACCCACCCGGGCGCCGCCGCGCGGGCGATCGGCCGGTCCGCTCACGCGGGGCCGGAGAGCCGGATGGCACTGTTCAGGGATGCTAGTCGGCGCGCCATCGGTCTCCCGCATCGGGATGGCATGTCGCCGGACGCTCCTGGGTTTCCCCCCGGGCGCCGCACGCACCGTCGTCACGCGGTCGTACGGGCCGGCAGACCCGCCGGGGCAGCCTGCGGACACCCGCTCGACGCCGACCCGACCGCAAGGGCTCACCGGGCGGTCACCGGACCGCCATGTCGAGCGGCGCGCCCGACCAGGTGAGCTCCTCGGAGTCCGTCCGGATCCGCACCGCCGGGTGCGGATCCAGGGTGATCCCGACCCGTACGGTCTGTCCCGCCGGTCCGGTCGACTCGTAGGTGATCCAGGTGCAGTCCTTGCCGACCACCCGCAGCCGGGCACGGACCAGCCAGGGGTGGCGGCGGCGCAGCCCGATCAGGTCCTGGTGCAGCCGGTACATCCAGGCGCCGTACGGGGCGAGTCGGTCGGGGCCGGCGGGCAGTGGCGGCCGGACCGGATCGTCCGCGGCGGGCCCGGTGCCCTTGCGACCGCGGAAGGCCTCCTCGTCGCCGTAGTAGATGCTCGGCATGCCGGGGGTGGTCATCAGCACGGCGAGGGCGAGAGCCGCCCCGGCGTCGCCGACGGTGTCGGCGATCCGGTCGACGTCGTGGTTGCCGACGAAGGTCTGCAGGACGACGTCACGGCTGAACCGGTCGTGGCGCTCCAGCGCCCAGGCGAGTTCCCAGAGGTTGCGGTCGCGCAGCGAGCTCCAGGTCGCCTTCCACAGCTCGTACCCGGTGACCGAGTCGAGGGTGCCCGCGGCGGCGATCGCCGGATAGTCGCCGTGGATGACCTCGCCGATTACGATCATCTCCGGGAACTCGGCGCGGACCCGGGCGAGGACGGTGCGCCAGAACCACGACGGCACCGAGTAGGCGACGTCGAGGCGCCAGCCGGCGATGCCACGACGCAACCAGTGCAGCATGATCGCCACCACCGCGTCCGCGACCCGGGGATCGTCGTGGCGCAGCGGGACGAGGTCGCCGTGCCCCTCCCAGGTCGCCGGGACGCCCCGGCGGTGGCCCTGGCCGTCGTCGGACCAGTCGATCCGGACCAGGCCGGCGCACTCGCTCTGCGGCCCCTCGGCCAGCGCCCGCTCGACCCAGGGATGGCGACGGCCGACGTGGTTGAACACCCCGTCGAGCACCACGGCCAGACCCCGCTCGGCCGCCGCGGCGAGCAGGTGGTCGAAGTCCGCGTCGTCGCCGAGCCGGGGGTCGAGGGCGAAGTGGTCGAGGGTGTCGTAGCCGTGGGTGTCGGAGGCGAAAACAGGACCGAGCAGCAGCCCCGAGCAGCCGAGGTCGACGACGTGGTCGAGCCACGCCTCCAGGCCGGACAGCCGATGCACCACCTCGGCCGGTCGTTCGCCACGGATCGGGGCCCCGAGGGCGCCCAGCGGGTAGACGTGCCACCAGACGGCGGTGTCGAGCAGAGACATGGGAGTTCCTTTCCGGCCGGCAGGCTCGCCGAGACCTGCGGGTGTGCGGGAGGCGCAGGGTGCACGTGCAGGCAAACCGACGATCAACATCGTTACTGAGTCAGCCTCAGCAATGATGCCGAGCCTAACTCACTAGCTTGCTAGAATGAAACCCGTGCCCCCTGACCATGAACTTTCGGCCGACCACAAACGTGCGACGGACCGTGTGCGTACGGCCGGCCATCGGCCTACGGCTGGGCACGACCGGGTGGCGGAGCACGACCAGGCGGCTGGACACGACCAGGCGGCTGGACACGACCAGGTGGCGGAGCATGCGCGTACGGCCGACCACGAGCGTGGGCCACGTACGGATCGCTCCCCACGGCAGCGCCTCGATGCCGAGACCCGTCGCGCCGAGATCCTGACAGCGGCGACCGACCTCTTCGCCGGGGCCGCGTACGCCGATGTCGCCGTCGCCGATATCGCCGCCGCCGCGGGCTCCTCCGAGGCGCTGGTGTTTCGCTACTTCAGCACGAAGGCCGGGCTCTACACCGAGGTCGTCCGCGCTTCCCTCGCGGACCTCGCCCGGCAGCAGCGTGCCGCCGACGACACTCTCCCGCCCACCACCTCAGCGCGCGACCGGGTGACGGCAGCCCTGCAGATCCAGCTCGGCCATGTCGCCGACGGCGCGGTCGCGACCCGCGGATTCCTCGAGAGCGGCACCGAACCCGCCCAGACGCTCGCGGTCCGCAGGGAGGCCCGGGCCGCGACCATCGAGACCCTCCGCCGAATCCTGCTACCAACGCCGTGGGACCGCCATGAGTTCGCCCTGTGGGGCTTCCTCGGGTTCCTCGACGGAGCGTGCGCGCGCTGGGTCGCGGGCGGCTGCCGCGAGGAGGAGCGCTGGCCACTGATCGAAGCGGCGCTCGGCGCACTCGAGGGCGCCCTGGGGGACTGGGGCCGCTGACGGTACCCGCGCCGTTCGGGCGCGCCGCAGCCGCCCCACGCCACGGCACCGTCCGAGGGGTCCGTCACAGCGGGATCGTCGCAGTACGGCCCTCGCCGTGTGGGCCGGAAGCGAGGCAGCGGATTGGGTTCTCAGGTCGCCACAGCGGGATCGTCGCAGTACGGCCCTCGCAACGGGATCACCTCCCACAGAGGACCATCACGGCGAGACCGTCACGACGAGACCGTCACGACGAGACCGTCACGGCAGAGTCCGACGCTCATCGTCAGGCCGCCTCCTCTTCACAGAGTCATCGCGGCTTCACGCGGTCAGCGCGGCGCGGAACCGTTGGTGGCGACGGGGCCGGCGGGTCCGATCGACGTGGAGCGGTGGCAGGACCTCGGGGAGGCCGTCGGCGCCGAGCCGGATCTCCCACCGACGCCCCGGCGGGTCCGCGGTCGGTTCCACGATCCCGTGATGGTGCGCGCACACCAGCACCAGGTTGTCCAGCGATGTCGCTCCACCGCTCTGCCACGGGACCAGATGATGCGCGTGACACGCCGCTGGCGGCCTGTCACAACCGGGGAACACGCAGCCCCGGTCGCGGATGGTCAGTGCCGTACGGATCGGTGCGGTGACCAGGCGATGCTCGCGCCCCACATCCAGCGCCTCCGAGCGCCCACCGAGGACCACCGGGACGAGGTCGGCATCGCAGCACAGCTGCCGTAGGTCCCCCGCCGCAACCCGCTCACCCGGCCCGATCAGGTCACCGGACGTCGCCAGCTCCGTCAGCCGCTCCAGTGGGACGGTGACCACGATCCGCGGCCGATCACCCCCGTGGGCGGGCGCGTCCTGGTGCAGGGCGGCAGCAGCCGCCAGCTCGACCAGCGCATCGGCCCGCCGCATCGCCGGAGTCACCTCCTCCGCCAGCGGATCCAGGGCATCCAGGGCGGCGCGGCGATCCCGGGCAACGATCGCGTCGATCTGCACGATGAGCGCCTGCGCGGCCAGCACCGGCAACTTCCCCTTGATCAGGACCGACCCCTGCCCGTCGGGGACGAAGAACAGCGACCGGTTACGCCGGGCCCGCCGCGCCTCCCGCTCCAGCCTCTTGGCCTCCAGCTCGTCCGCCGTGTCGGGCGCGAGGACCTCCAGCAGGTGCTCGGCCGCGGTCGTCAGGCCGCGCGAATCCAGGGCCGCGGCGAAACCGACCATGTCCACCTCGGCCTGCCGGAGCGTCTCCGGGCCGAGCTCGTCGGGCAGATCGACCAGCACCTCGCAGATCGAGCGCGCCTGGGTCGGCGACACCTCGCCCGCCAACCCCGCCGCCCGCACCAGCGGGAACGCCGCCAGGTCACGACCCTGATGCAACAAGGCCCACACCTCCCGTCGCGTCATCCGCCGGGTGTCGGCCAGCCAACTCACCACCGACAGACCGGTCGCCGCGACATCAGCACCGGTGGCCTCGGCCTCACCGATCAGCACCGACGCCAGCATGCGCAGCCGGTCCGCGGCCTCGATCGCCGCCGATGCCAGATCCACCCGCTCCCGATCGGAGGCGAATCCACGGTCACCCGGACCACCGTCACCACCCGGACCACAGTCCTCGGTCAGACCGTCAAGCAGCCCCAGGATCCCGGCGAGCACCTCGCCGGTCCGGGTACCCCACTCCCGTTCCATGTCCCCGACACTAGAGGAGGCCTCTGACAATGAATCGAACACCCGTACGACAAGGGGTGATGCCCTCGACACGCCTCCGCCCCCCGCCGGCCAGCTCTCGGGCCGGGTCCCCGGGCCGGGCCGCCCGGCCGGGTTCCTGGAAGGGGCCGCTGGGTCGAGCCACCGAGCCGGGCTCCTGCGCCGGACCACCGAGCCGGGTTCCTGCGCCGGACCACCGAGCCGGGCCGCTGGGGCGGGCCGCTGGGCCGGGTTCCTGCGGACCGCCGGGCCGGTTCCTGGGGCGGGACCGCTGACGGCGGCGAGGGACCTCGGACAGCTCCGACGCCTAGACTGCCGACCTGTGACAGCAGTGACAACCGATGCCCACCAGGGCCAGCCCCTGCGCCGCGCGGCGTACGCGGACCCCGGTTCCCCCCGCTACGCCACGATGCTCGCGATCATGTGCGTGGTCGTCGTGCTGTCCAACATCGGCGGCTCCAAGGGGGTCGTCCTCGGCCCGGTCATCACCGACGGCGGCTTCTTCCTCTTCCCACTCGCCTACATCCTGGGCGACACCATCACCGAGATCTATGGCGTCCGCGCCGCCCGCCGGGCGATCACCGCCGGGTTCCTGACCAGCATCGGGGCGGTGCTGACGTACGCGATCATCATCGCGCTGCCCGGCTTCACCGACGACTACGGGCTGGCCAAGCAGGCGGCCCTGGAGACGGCGCTGGGCCCGGTGTGGCAGATCGTGCTGGCCAGCATGCTCGGATTCATCTGCGGCCAGTCGGTGAACTCCTTCATCATGTGGGCCCGCAAGAAACGGCGCCTGGAGCGCGGCCTGATCGGCCGGCTGGCCGGGTCGACGGGCGCCGGGGAACTGGTCGACACCCTCGTCTTCTGTTCGGTCGCCGCGACCGCGATCGGCATCACCACGCCCGGCCAGTGGGCCAACTACACGTTCTTCGGGTTCGTCTACAAGGTCGCCGTGCAGTACGCGGTGATGCCGCTGACGGCGTACGTCATCCGCCGGATCAAGCGGACCGAGCCGAGCTACCAGGCCGCCCTGGCCGCGGCGGAACAGCCGGCTGCAGGCAGTGCCGCCGGAGCCACCGAGGAGCCCCGCACCCGCGCCTGACGCGACCGTCCGTTGCCGGATCGTCAGGACCGGGGCCGGAGAGCTGCCCCTCGTCCGCCGGTCCGTCGGACTGTCAGGGGCGAGGAGCCGAGGGCTGTTCCTCGTCCATCGGGTCCCGGCCCTCGATACCGGGGCCATCGGGGCCGTCCGCCCCGTCCCGGCCGTCCACCCCGTCCCGGCCGGACGGAGCGTCACGGAGCAGGGCAGCCGACAGCCGGTCGACGGCGAGCAGGCCACCGATCGCCGGGGCCAGGTGTCGGGTGAGGCCGCGGCGCCGCAGCCCGCCCAGCGAGATCGGCTCGCCCCGGAGCAGGGCCCGGATCGCGGCCAGCAGCGCCTCGGGGTGGGAGTCCAGCACGCTGTGCCCGATGCCCGGCACCCGGACGAACCGGGACCGACGGGCCAGCGCGGCGGTCCGTTTCGCCACGCTCGGCGGCGTCGTGAGGTCCCGCTCCCCGGTCAGCACCACCACCGGCCAGTCGAATCGCGGCAGCGCGGCGGGCAGGTCGAACGGCTCCTTCTCGAACGCCGGGAAGCGGGCCAGCAGGCCGGCGGTGGCGTACGCCGGGTCGAAGATCAGCCCGTCGGGGGCCGGGGCGTACTGCAGTTCCCGGGTGGCCAGGTTGCCGACCAGCCCGAACTCCATCACGTACGGCACCGACCGGGCAGTGCCGTGCGTCCGCGCCACCCGGAACGTACGGTCCACCAGGCCGGTGCGGTGGCGGGCCCGCTGCTCCAGGTAGCGCTCGAGCCGGGGCACCCCGCCGAACTCGTAGAGGAACGCCGAGGTGGCGCCCAGCGGCAGCGGATCGGCCCCCTCCTTCTCGACCAGCCGGCGGATCCGACGGGCTGCGGCCGCGGTCGGGCCGCGCTCCCCCTCCCACAGCAGCCGGCGGGCATGGGCCCGTACGGCGTCGTGGTCCTGCGCGGAGAGCAATGTCGAGTCGAGCACCATCGCGACCACCCGTTCCGGGTGGCGCACCCCGAAGCCCTGCGCGAGATAGGTGCCGTACGAACTGCCGACGATCACCGCCCGGTCGATGTGTTCGGCGTCCAGGACAGCGGCGATGTCGTCGACGGCGGCGGCGACCGTCATCGCGGAGGCGGGCAGCTCGGCGCCGGTCAGGTCACGGCGTGAATACCCGACGCCCCGGTGCTCGACCATGACGATGTCGAGGTCAGGCGCGGACCGCCGCAGGCCGCCGTACACCCGGACGGACCCCAGCCCCGGACCGCCGGGGATGATCACCACCGGCACGCCGGCGCCCCGGTGGGCGCGGACATAGGCGAGGTCGAACTCCGGCGTGTCCATGCTCGCCGGCCGCCGCACCGTACGGAACTCCCGGGCCATGGCCCCCAGCGTACGTTCGGTTCGCGGCGTTCGGTCCGCGGCGTTCGGTCCGCGGCGTTCGGTTCGCGGCGTTCGGTCCGCGGCGCCGGCGGTCCGGACGGGCGAGACTGTGCCCATGACCTCCGAGCGCCCCCTCGTTCCTTCGGACCCGCGCCCTTCGGGCCCACCGTCCACCTCCGGCCCAGGGTTCCCTTCGGACCCCCGCCCTTCGGCCCCACGGTCCGCCTCCGGCCCCCGGCCTTCGGAGCTCCCGTCCCCCTCGGACGGGGCGATCACCGACCTGGCCCGGTTGCTCGCCGAGCTGACCCCGCAGCTGTCACCGACACCGGTGGTCCACGTCGTCGTCGAGGACCTCCCGGACGATGTCTCGCCGTTCGCCACCGTACGCGAGGCCGAGGGCCTGACGCTGGTCCTGGCGCAGGCCGAGGCGGACCGGCTGGGGCTGGCGTACGACCAGGTCGCCGCTGTCGTCACCCTCCAGGTGCACTCGGCCCTCGAGGCGGTCGGGCTGACCGCGGCGGTGTCGACCGCGCTGGCCCGCGCCCGGATGAGCTGCAACGTCATCGCCGGCGCCTTCCACGACCATCTGCTGGTGCCCTGGGAACGCCGAACCGAGGCGGTGGCGATCCTGGAGGCACTGGCCCGCCGGTCGGCCGGTGACAGGTCGGAGGTCCCACCGACGGCAGGCACACCGTCGGACAGCACGCCGTCGCAGGTCCCACCGACGGCAGGCACACCGTCGCAGGTCCCGCTGTCGGACGGCTCGCCGTCAGGCGGCACACCGTCGCAGGTCCCACCCGTCGGGCCTCTCGTTGTCGCAGCGCGACCAGGCCTGACGAGGGGCGGGAACGGTCAGCGTTCCCGACCGGGCGGCCGCCCGGGTCACTCGTCGATCTGCAGGCTCTCGGCGAAGTGGAAGGACACGATGTCCAACCGCTCACGCAGGTAGAAACGATGCGCCGCGTGCCGCTGCACGCCGGAGTCCAGGTCCAGCACACCGCAGCGGTGCCGCCGGGCGATCTCCTCGGCGTGTTCCAGCAGCGCGGCCCCGACCCCCTGCGACCGCACCGAATCGGCGGTCACCAGGTCGTCGACGTAGAGCTTGCGGCCCGCGGAGGTGTTCGCGATGACCCGCCACCCGCACACCCCCAGACAGACATCCCCCTCGAACGCCGCGAAGAACGAGGGCCGCTGCGCGTCGGAGGCCAGCACCTCCGTCAGGTCGTCGGCCCCCAGGTGGGTCCGCAACTGCTGCAGCACCGGCAGCGCTGCGGCCCAGCGTGGATCACCCGCCGGCAGGTTCACGATCTCCATCACACGGCCTCCTCGTCGTCGTCCGGGACGGCAGCGGCTGCTCGGACGTGGCCCGACTCGGACGCGTCCGCACCGGGCCCCGGCCCCTCCTGACGAGGGTAGGCCCATCCGGGCCCCACCGGTGAGGTCGGCTCGCCCCGGCCGGCACCGCAGCCGGCGGATATCGGTCGACGCAACAACTGGCGCCCAGCGGTGCCTCCCGTCACGACGAGCACCTCGGCGTGTGGCCGAGCAGGCGTGTGGCCGAGCAGACGTGTGGCCGAGCAGACGTGGGCGATCAGAGGTACTCAAGGTTGACCTCGCCGGCCGGGTCGAAGAACTTGCACTCCCCCGGTCGCGGTCGGACCCGGAGGCGCTGCCCGGCAGCCAGGTGCTGGTGCTTGTCGGCGCGTACGGTCAGCCGGCCCCCGCGTACGGTCACGGGGCCCTCCGCCGCCGCCGGGGTGCAATGCGCGAAGGACTCCGAGCCCAGCTCCTCCACCAGGTCGACGGTCAGCGCGATGGTGTCGAGCCCGGGGGCATCGGCAGCTTCGACGGACGCAGCACCCACGGAGGCGGCATCGAGGCAGGCGGCGCCGGTGACGTCGGTGGAGGCGGTAGCGGTAGCGGTGTCGACGATCTCCCAGGCCTCGGGGCGGATCCCGACGATCACCGAGGAGGCGCCGGTGGCGGCCAGCTTCGCCACCAGCCGCGGCGGCATGCCCAGGTCGATCCCGGAGTGCTGCGCCGTGCCGCCGAGCAGGGCGCGACCCTCGCGGATCGGGACGCCGTCCAGCAGGGTGATCGCCGGGGAGCCGATGAACCCGGCCACGAAGGTGTTGTACGGCGCTTCGTACAGGGTCGTCGGGCGGTCGACCTGCTGCAGCCGGCCGGCGTCGAGGACACAGACGCGGTCCCCCATCGTCATCGCCTCGGTCTGGTCGTGGGTGACGTACACCGTGGTCACCCCCAGCCGGCGCTGCAGTGCGGCGATCTCGGAGCGGGTCGACACGCGCAGCTTCGCGTCCAGGTTCGACAGCGGCTCGTCCATGCAGAAGACCTTGGGGTCGCGGACGATCGCGCGGCCCATCGCCACGCGCTGCCGCTGCCCGCCGGACATCTTGCCGGGCTTGCGGTCGAGCAGGTCCTCCAGCTGCAGCATCCGCGCGGCGGTCTCGACCTTGGTGGTGATCTCGGGCCGGGGCATCTTCGCGTTCTCCAGCGCGAAGGCCATGTTCTGCCGGGCCGTCATGTTCGGGTACAGCGCGTAGCTCTGGAAGACCATGGCGCAGTCGCGGTCCCGCGGCCGCATCGTCGTCACGTCCTTGCCGTCGATCATGATGCTGCCGGCGTCGACCGGCTCCAGGCCGGCGAGCATCCGCAGCGTGGTGGACTTGCCGCAGCCCGACGGCCCGACCAGGACGAGGAACTCGCCGTCCTCGATGGACAGGTCGAGCCGGTTCACCGCCGGCCGCTGCGCGGGGTCGAAGATGCGGGTGGCCGCGACGAAGTCGACGGTGGCCATGGGGTCCTCCTGGGACGTGGACGTACGTGGTGGGGCGGGTGTGCGGGGAACGGGACGGGCCGCCCCCAGGGGACGTGGGGCGGGGTGGCGGGGGCCGGCCGCGCCGGGCGGGAGGTACGACGCTGTGGCGTACGGCGTACGTCCCGCCCGACGCGGACCGGTGGGTCCGCGGCGAGCGGACCCGGCGGGTCAGAGCAGCGGCTTGATGTCGCGGTCGATGACCTTCTGGGTCTCGTCCTGCAGCTGCCCGAAGACGGTCGCCACGTCTTCCTTGCCGGTGGTGATCCGGTCCAGCGCGGCGCCGATCCGCTGGCCGCCACCGGGGACGAAGACGCGGGCGGCGTCCTGCGACCTGGTGTTCTCGTTCACCTGGCGGATAGCGGTGGTGGCGTTCGGGTTCTGGGCGAGGAACTTCTGCTCGGCCGCGTCGTCCAGGGCGTCCTTGCGGACCGGCATGTAGCCGGTGGCCTGGGTGAACGTCACCGTGTTGGCGGTGTTGGTGAGGTGGTCGATGAACTTCACCGCGGTCACCTTGCGCTCGTCACTGATCCCGGCGGGCACGGCCAGGCCGGCGCCGCCGGTCGCGGCACCCGGCCTCGGGCCGGGCAGGTAGGCGGTGAAGAAGGGCGACGAGGCGGACGCGGTCAGCCCGCTCAGCGAGCCGGTCGACTCCAGCAGGGCGGCGGCGCCGCCGGTGGAGAACTGGTTCACCGCGTCATGGGAGATGGCGATGTTGCCGGCCTTGACCTGATCCTGCAGGAACTGGCCGGCGGCGATGGTCCCGGCCTTGGTGAAGGTGGGGGTCCAGCCGTCGGAGTACGCGCCACCGAAGGTCCACACCATGCCCTGGAAGTACCAGTCGAGGTAGCTCTTGCCGTCCGGGACGACCAGCGCCGGCCTGCCGCCGTTGGCCTCCTTGAGCTTCGGGGCCCACTCGGCGAACTGCGCCCAGGTGGCCGGGCCGGTGCTGCCGAGGCCGGCCTTCTGCATCAGCTCGGTGCTGAGGTACATCAGGTTGGTCGACCGGGAGTACGGCATGCCGTAGTGCTTGCCGTTGTAGGCGTAGTCCTCGCGCAGGGTGTCGACGAAGGTCTCGGCCTTCACCCCGGCCGTGGCCCACAGCTCGTCGAGCGGGGTGGTGGCCTTGTTGAGGGCGAAGTTGAACCAGGTGACGTCCGAGGCGACGATCACGTCGGGCAGCTCACCACCGGCGAGGGCGGCGTTGAACTTCTGCGCCAGCTCCTCGTAGTTGGCACCACCGTCGACGAGCCTGGCCGGGGTGTTCGGGTTGGCGGTGTTCCAGGCGTCGATCATCTTCTGCTCGATGGCCTGCGACTTGCCCGGGTGGTTGGACCAGAACTGGAGCGTGCCGTTGCCCTTCTGACCGGCGGAGGCCCGGGTGCCGCAGGCGGCGAGGGCTCCCACCGAGGCGGCGGCACCGGACAGGGCGAGGAAACGACGACGGGAGAGGGACATGCTCGTTCCATTCCTTCTGTTGTGGACTGCTGATGGGCGTGCTGGCAGGGGGTTGCTGATGGTGGATCGTGGACGGCATCGGGTGCCGTACGCGGCCAGGGAGGGGGATCGGAGGCGGTGGGGCCGGCCCTTCACGGCGGTCAGCCCTTCACGGCGCCGGCGGTGAGGCCCTTGATCATCTGTTTCTGCAGGATGAGGAAGACGACGAGGATCGGCAGTGAGGCGAGCACGGTGCCGGCCATCACCGGGCCCCAGTTGGTCAGGCCCTCGTTGTTCTGCAGGAACGTCAGGCCGACCGGCAGCGGGGCCACCTCGGCGCCGTCGGACATCAGGAACGGCCAGAGGTACTCGTTCCATTCGTTGACGATGGTGATCAGTGCGAAGGCGACCACCGTCGGCCACGACATCGGCAGGATCACCCGGAACAGGGTCCGGACGAACCCGGCACCGTCCATCAGTGCGGCCTCGCGGATCTCCCGCGGCAGGGAGAGGAAGTGGTTGCGCATCAGGAAGGTGCCGAACGCCACCCCGGCCAGCGGCACGATGATGCCCTGGAAGGTGTTGCGCCACCCCCAGCCGGCGACCAGGGCGTAGTTGGAGATGACGGTGATCTGGTTCGGCACCATCAGCGAGGCGATCACCCCGATGAAGATGACGTTGCGCCCCGGGAACCGCAGGAACGCCAGGGCGTACGCGGTGAGCACGCCCAGCGTCACCTTCACCACCACCAGGGTGCCGGTGATGATGAGCGAGTTGCGCAGGTAGGTGAGGAAGGCCACCTCGGTGCGGACGTAGGTGTAGTTCTCCGGGGCGAGCGGGTGCGGCCACCAGGTGATCGGGTCGGAGTAGATGTCCGGCCGGGTCTTCAGCGAGGTGATCACGATGAAGTAGAGCGGGACCATGATCACTGCGACGGTGACCACGATGCCGAGGTAGCCGAGCATCCGGCCGGCGACGCCGCGCTCCCCCGACTCGCGGGTGGGCCGACGCGTACGTCGCGCTCCTTCGGTCTCCACGTCCCGGCTCGCGGCGGCGGACCCGCGACGCGTACGACCGGTCCCGGAGGTGGACCGGCGACGCGGACGTCGCACACCCTCGGTCTCCGGGACGGGCGAGCCGTCCTCGAGCGGGGCGTCGGTGTGCGTGATCGTCATCGTCAGTCCTGCCTGTCCTGGAGACGCACCTGGACGAGCGTGACGGCGAGGACGACCAGGAACATGATGGTGGCCACCGCGGCGCCGTAGCCCGCGCGGGAGTTGACGAAGGTCTCCTGGTAAACCTGGTAGACCATCGTGGTGGTGCCGGTGCCCAGTGGGCCGCCCCGCGTCATCACGTTGATGATGTCGAACACCTGCAGCGAGTTGAGCAGCACGGTGACCGACAGGAAGAACGTCGTCGGCCGCAGTTGCGGCAGCGTGACCCGGAAGAACTTGCGGACCGTCGAGGTGCCGTCGATCTCCGCCGCCTCGTCCAGCTCGGCCCGCCGGCCCTGCAGGGCGGCCAGGTAGATGACGAAGACGTAGCCGACGTTCTTCCAGATGTAGGTGACCGTCACCATGAACAGCGCCCAGCCGGGCACCTGGTAGAAGTTCGGCGACGCGACGCCCAGCCGGCCGAGCAGGTCCTGGATCAGCCCGAACGTCGGGTCGAAGACGAACTGGAACGCGACACCGATCGCCGCCCCCGAGATGACGAACGGGGCGAAGACCATGGATCGTACGGCCCCGCGGCCGAACAGCTTCTGGTCCAGCAGCAGCGCCAGCGCCAGCCCGAGCACCATCGACCCGGCCACCGCCGCGACGGTGAAGACCAGTGTGTTGAGCACCACCGTGCCGGTGTCGCGGGCGGTGAACCACTCCACGTAGTTCGCCGGGCCGACGAACGTACGGCGCGGCGAGGAGATGTTCCAGTGGAAGAAGGACAGCCAGATGTTGTCCAGCAGCGGCCGGTAGGTGAACAGCGCCAGCAGCACCACGTTGGGCAGCACCAGCACCGCGGCCAACCCGACCTCACGCCAGGCGTACGGCCGCCGCCGCGGCACCACGTCAGGGGCCGGCGCCCCTACACCGGGGGACGAGGCCTTCCCGTTCGGGGCCTGGGCCACCACGCCGGGGGACGGGGCCACCCCGTTCGTCAGAGCCACCCCATCGAGGGGAACAGCCGCCCCGTTCGGGGTCACCCCGTTCGGGGCCTGGGCCACCGCACCAGGGGACGGGGTCACCCCGTTCGTCAGGGCCACCCCATCGAGGGGAACAGCCGCCCCGTTCGGGGCCTGGGCCACCGCACCAGGGATTGCGCCGCTCGTCCGCGGCGAGAGCATCGACGGACTCACGTGCTCGAACGTTGCCCCTCGTCGATGAATGCGCGGCGCTGTCGACGTGACACCGAGGTGTACATCACACGAACGGATGCGCCGATGCATCCTCGGTATGCCGGGCGACCGGTCGACCGGTATGCCGGTATGCCGGTCGGTGCTGCACGCCTTCGGTCCCGACCGGATCCCGGAGCTTCGCCCTACCGGTCTCGGCAGTGCCACGCACCCGCACCGACACCTTCGGACACTGCCCGCCCGCTCTCCTCCGCCCGGTAGTGCCGTACGCCCACAGCCGACGCCCCCCGGCCCCATCCACCCGGCGATGCCGTACGCCCACAGCCGATGCTCCACACGTTGACCGATGCTCCACGTATCAGGCGACGTTCCTCGACCTGACCGACGGAGCCCCGTCGGCCCATGCGAGGAAGGGGAGCGTCCATCAACAGCATCGGCCGATACACGCCAGCCCCGCCCTCACAGCCCCACCCACGAGGCCCGGACCACGCAACCCGGACCACGCAAATCCGGACCGCACAGCCCGGAGCGCCCGCCCGGCCGCCGGGCCCGGGCCTGTCTCAGTCCACGACCAGTTGCAGCGCGACGTCGGGCTGGTCGGTGGTGATCGCGTCGACCCCGAGCTGCAGGCAGAAGGCGATGTCGGCGGGATCGTTCACTGTCCAGACATGCACCTCGAATCCGGCCTCGTGGGCGCGACGCACCAGGTCGGGGTCGCGGCGCACCATGCCGAGCCAGGGGCTGACGGCGGGGGCTTCCACGCCGGCCAGCACCGGCACGGGGTACTGCAGCTGCGACCGGGGGACGTCGGGCAGCAGCTCGGCGAAGACGCGTACGCCCTCGGGGTTGAAGCTGATCATCCGTACCGGCGCGTCGGCGCGGACCCAGCCGCGCTCGCGCAACAGGTCGGCCAGCGCGCGCTCGACGTCGGTGCCGCGCGGGTTGGGGTGCTTGGTCTCCACCACCGCGAGGACGTCGACGCCGCGCCCCCGGGCCTCGGCCACCAGGTCGAACAGCTCGGGCACCGTGATCAGTTCCCGTTGCTCGGCGGTGGCCCCGGGGCCGACCAGCCAGGAGCCGATGTCGATGCCCTTGAGCTGGGCGACGGTCAGGTCGCGGGCGGCCACCTCGAGGCCGCCGGTACGCGCCAGGTCGAGGTCGTGCAGGCAGACCAACCGGTCGTCGGCGCTGAAGTGGGTGTCGCATTCGAGTCCCAACCGACGCCCGGTGCGGGCGGCCAGGTCGATCGCGGCGACGTACGCCGCGCGGCTCTGCTCGGGCTGACGGGAGGACCAGCCACGATGGGCGATGACAAGAGTCACGGCTGCAGGCTAGCCCCCGGAGGGTCGCCGGCCCGACGACCGCCCGCGCACCGCCCCCGCAGGCCGCCCGGTGCCCCTACGCCCGCCCCCGCAGGCCGTCCGGTGCCCCTACGCCCGCCCCGGCAGGCCGCCCGACGCCGCTGCACCCCGCGAGCCGACCACCACCGCGGCGGGGTGGCCCACATGGCGTCCACCGAGGGACGACAATGGGCCCATGCGTGTGCTGATGGTCGAGGACGATCCCTCCCTCTCGAAGCTCGTCGCCGACGGCCTGCGGGGCGAGGGATTCATGGTCGACGTCGCCGCCCACCGCCCCCA
>NZ_JAYFNG010000029.1:0-85049 GCF_034933565.1 Raineyella sp. | reverse complement strand
TCGTCACGCACCGGCCCGCCGTCGTGGCGGCCTGCGACCGGGTGGTCACGGTCGGCGCGGTGGAGGTGGCCGGATGAGCCGCCGAACCGATGCCGGTGCCGCGGCCGGTACGACCGGTGGGCCGGGTGCGCCCGCCACGGCACCGACCCCGGGGACGACCGATGGGCGGGGTACGCCGGGTGTGACCCGTGTGTCGGCCACCGCACCGACGCTAGGTACGCCCGTCATGACCGGGGCGACCGGCCCGACCGGCGAAACCCGGACGAGAGTGCTGCTCGCCACCCTGCTGCGGGCGGTCCCCGAGGGCCGGTCCCGGGTGCTCGCCTCGGTGCTGCTCGCCGCCGGCGCCTCGGGTGCGGCGGTGGCCCTGATGGGGGTGTCGGCGTGGCTGCTGTCCCGGGCCGCTCAGCATCCCCCGATCCTCTACCTGATGGTGGCGATCACCTCCGTCCGTACGTTCGGGATCTCCCGCGGCGTGCTGCGCTACGCCGAGCGGCTCGTCGGTCACGATCTGGCCCTGCGGATGCAGAGCGCGCTGCGGTTGCGGGTCTACGACGTGCTCAGCCGCACCACGCTGCTCGGCCGGCACCGGGGCGACCTGCTGGTGCGCGTCGTCGACGACGTCCGGGCCGTGATGGACGCCGTCGTCCGGGTGCTCGTCCCGGTCACGGCCGCCGGCCTGGTCGCGGTCGCGACGACGCTGGTCATCGGCGTGCTGTCGGTGCCGGCGGCGGTGCTGCTCGGCCTCAGTGCGGTCCTTGCCGGGATCGTCGTCCCCTGGGTCGCCCGGCTCGCCTCAGGGCGGGCCGATGCCTCACTGGCGCCACTGCGGGGCGAACTCGCCGATGCCGTCACCGCGCTGCACCGGACGGCGCCGGATCTGGTCGCGTACGGGGTGCAGGACGCCGCGCTGGCCCGGGTCGACGGACTGAATGCGCGCCTCACCGGCGCCGAGGAGCGGGCCGCGTGGGTCCGCGGGCTGTCCGGGGCGCTGCAGGTGCTCGCCGCCGGGGTCGCCGTCGTCGGGGCGCTGATGGTCGGAGCGCCCGCGGTGGTGGGCGGGACTCTGCCGGCGGTCCAGTTGGCCGTGCTCGTCCTCACCCCGCTGGCCCTGCACGAGACCCTCGAACCGCTGGCCGAGGCCGCGCAGACCTGGACCCGGGTCCGTACGTCCCTGCGGCGGGTGGACGAGGTCCTGGCGATCCCGCCGACCGGCGAGGAGACCGGACCCGAGCGGCTGCCGGGCGGCCCGTCGATCGACGTCCGCGGGCTGGAGGCGGGGTGGCCCGGCGCCGACCCGGTCGTGACCGGGTTGGACCTGCACATCGGCGCGGGGGAGCGGGTCGCCCTGGTCGGGCGCAGCGGCCTCGGCAAGACCACGGTGGCCGCGACCATCATGGGGCTCCTGCCGCCGCGGGCCGGCGAGGTCGAGGTGCACGGCACGGTGGGCTACCTCGCGCAGGACGCGCATGTCTTCGACACCTCGGTGGACGAGAACGTCCGGATCGGCCGCAAGGATGCCACTGCGGAGGAGGTGGAGACGGCGCTGCGACGCGCCGGGCTGGACCTGGCGCCGGACCGCGAGGTCGGCGAGCACGGCGGGCGACTGTCCGGCGGTGAGGCCCGGCGGCTCGCGGCCGCGCGGCTGTTCGTCGGGGACGCCGACGTGGTGATCCTCGACGAGCCGACCGAACACCTCGATGAGGAGACCGCGCAGGCGCTGCTCGCCGATCTCTGGACGGCGACCGAGGGCGCGGCGGTGCTGGTCATCACGCACGATCCCGCGGTCCGGGAAGCCTGCGACCGCGTCGTGGACCTGGCCGCGTACGTGCCCGTCCCGGTCACCGGGCAGTGACCCACGGCGATCCGGTTCCTGCCCCGCTCGGCCACGCCCGGCCCACCCGCCCGGCCGATCCGTGCGAGCTGGCTCCCGCAAGCTGACTCCTGCGGGCGGGCTCCTGCGGGCGGGCACAGCGGCATGGCACCCGCGGGATGGCCGACCGTCCGCCTGATCGCGGTCTCACCCCGACCGTCCGCCTGTCTCGTGTTCACTGCGGGTCAGGCGGCGGTGGGACGGTGGAAGCGCTGGTGGCGTCGGGGTCGGCGGGTGCTGTCGACGTGGTGCGGCGGCAGGATCTCGGGTAGTCCGTCGGCGCCCAGGCGGATCTCCCAGCGTCGGCCGGGTGGGTCGGAGCCGGGTTCGACGATGCCGTGGTGGTGCGGGCAGACGAGGGCCAGGTTGTCGAGGGCGGTGGCGCCGCCCCGCTGCCACGGGATGATGTGGTGGGCGTGGCAGGCGGCGGGTGGTCGGTCGCAGCCGGGGAAGACGCAGCCGCGGTCGCGGACGGTGAGTGCGGTCCGAATGGGTGGGGTGACGAGGCGGTGCTCGCGGCCGACGTCGAGGACCTCGCCCGCGGTGCCGAGGACGGCAGGGACCAGGTCGGCGTCGCAGCAGAGTCGGCGCAGGTCACTGGCGGAGATGGCGTCGCCGGGGCCGATCAGGGTCGCGCCGGTGGCGAGGTCCCGGAGACGCTCCTCGGAGATCGTGACGACGATCCGGGGCCGGTCACCGCCGTGGGTGGGGGCGTCGCGATGCAGGGCTGCGGCCTCGGCGAGGGCGATCAGCGCGTCGGCGCGGCGCATGGCCGGGGTGATGTCCTCCGCGAGCGGGTCCAGGGCGTCCAGGGCTCGGCGGCGGTCCCGGTCGGCGAGGGCATCGAGCTGGACGATCAGGGTCTGGGCGGCCAGGGCGGGTAGTTTGCCACGGACCTGGACCGAGCCGTGTCCGTCGGGCGTGAGGCTGAGGTGGCGGTTGCGTGCAGCGAGGCGGCGTTCGCGTTCGAGGCGTTCGGCTTCGAGTTCGTCCGCAGTGTCGGGGGCGAGGACCTCGAGGAGGTGCTCGGCGACGACGGCCAGGCCGTGGGAGTCGAGGTGGGCGGCATGGTGGACCATGTCATGTTGGGCCCGGGTGAGCAGCGCGGGGTCGAGGTCGTCGGGAAGCTCGGTCAGGACGTGGCTGATCGCGCGGGCCTGCTGCGGGGAGAGGCGGCCGGCGAGGCCGGCGGTGGCGAGGACCGGGAACTGGGCCAGGTCTCGGCCCTGGTGGAGCAGCGTCCGGACTTCGCGCCGGGTCATCCGGCGGGTGTCGGCGAGCCAGCTGACGATACCCAGGCCGGTCGTGGTGGTATCGGATCGATGGGCCTCAGCCTCGGCGACCAGCAGGCCGGCGAGCATCTGTAGTCGGTCGGCCGCCTTGATCGCGACGTCGGCGAGCGCGACGCGTTCGGTGTCGGTCGCGAGGGCGCGGTCGTCCTCAAGTCCGTCGAGCAGTTCCAGGACCCCGGCCAGGACGGCGCCGGTCCGGGTCCCCCATTCCCGTTCCATGTCCACAACGCTACGATCAGGCTCTGACAATTTCGAATATCTGAACGATTTTCCTTGTAGGGCCACTGTTGTGGCCAGTGGCCAGTGGCCAGTGGCAAGCGTCAGGGGGCAGGGTCCGGGGGCAGGGATCGCGGCCAGGGTAGGCAGGGGGCGGGGTGCAGAGTCAGGGCGCAGGAGGCAGAGTCAGGGCGCAGGGTCCGGGATGCAGAGTCAGGGCGCAGGAGTCAGGGGAAGAGGCAGGGTCCGGGGGCAGGGGCGAGGAGGAGGGGCCGGGGCCAAGGGAGACCGGGGCAAAAGGGGCCCGGCCAGCCCGGCCCGGCCAGCCCGGGTCGGCTGTCTGGCGGGTGACGATGCCGAGGTGTCGTACGCCCCCCGGCGACGTTTTCGCGTTCCGTATCCCCGTGGGGGTATTATTCGGATGCAGAGTGCGAGAAGGAGACCCCCATGGAGCTGCCCGGCCAGGACATGCGTCCTGTCGTCAATCGTCTGAAGCGGGCCCGGGGTCAGCTCAACGGCATCATCGACATGCTGGAGGAGGGCCGCGACTGCGAGGAGGTCGTCACGCAGATCGCCGCTGTCGCGAAGGCTCTCGATCGCGCCGGATTCGCCGTGGTCGCCGCCGGTATGCGCCAGTGCGTCATCGCCGACGACGGCAATCTCGACACCTCCAAGATGGAGAAGCTCTTCCTCTCCCTCGCCTGAGATCCCGGGAGCGCTGAGGACCGCAGTCGTCCCGGCAGGCCGGTAGGTCCCGACATGCAGCGGCCCGAGGCACCTGGCGGTGGTGCCGTTGTTCGGCTACGAGGGTGCCGTTGTTCGGCTACGAGCAGGCGCCGTACGTCCGACTCGGCTGCTGGCAAGGGCGTACGTCAGGCTCACCGGCGACGGGGCGGGCGGGGGCCGGGCCATGAGCGGAGCGCCGTGGGTCAGGCCGGGCCATGAGCCGAGCACTTGGGTCAGGTCAGGGTCGCGGGTCAGGTACTGGCCGCTGGCCGGGCATCGCGCCCCTGCTGCTCGCGCAGCTCGGTCAGCGTCCGGTCGACCTCGTCGAGGATCAGCTGCATCGCCGCCTTCGCGTCGCCGCGGAAGACCGCCTCGGCGACTTCCTCGTGGGCGTCGAGCGCCTCAGGCTTGGGCCGCGTCGGCATCAGGCCGAATTCCGAGCGACCCGCCAGCACGGAGGCCACCTGCGCGCTGAGCGCCGCGAACAGTTCGTTGCCGCTGTTGGTGAGGATCAGGCGGTGGAACTCGATGTCCAGCTGCAGGAACTCCTGGGCCAGTCCGGCCTCACCCGTACGGCGCATCTCGGCAGCCAGCGGCAGCAGCAGCGCCCGGTCGTGGATCGAGGCCGACAGCGCCATCCCGTGGACAGCGGCCGGCTCGACGGCCAGCCGGAGTTGGGTCAGTGAGGTGAGCTGCTCGCGGCGCTCGGTCGAGTGCAGGCGCCAGTCGATCAGGGTGGTGTCCAGGACGTGCCACTCGGACGACCTCAGGGCGACGATCCCCCGACGGCGCATCGTGCTCACCAGCCCCATCGCCTCGAGGAGCGGGTCGCCTCACGGGCTACCGTCCGGGAGACCCCGAACCCGGTCTCGATGGCCTCGAGGCGTACGCCACCGACTCGGGCGAGGGGCGCTGGACGCTGCAGGAGGCGGTGGACCACGCAGTGCCGATGCCGGTCACCGCGGCCGTGCTGTTCGCGCTTCTCCTCGCGCCAGCAGAACAGCCCGACGATGCGGATGGTCGCGGCGCTGCGCCACCAGTTCGGCGGGCACCCGGTCCGCCCGCACGCCGACGGCCCCACCACGAGTCACTCGTGACGGGGCCGTCGGTGTTGCTGGTGGGGCGCCGCGGGGCAGTGGTTGGATGCGGCGTCCCCACGCAGGTCTGTCAGCGAGCCGCCTCGACCTCGGCCGGGGTCTCGCTCCAGGCCGGCCGGGCGATCGGCCGGGTGGCGGTGGACCAGGTCTGGTAACCGCCGGTCAGGTTCCGGACGTGGTGGCCGGCCTGGCGCAGGATCCGCTCGGCCACGTGGCCGCGCAGGCCCACCTGGCAGGTGATCAGCACCTCGCCGTGCGGCACCTCGTCGAGCCGGTCGCGCAGTTCGTCGACGGGCAGGTTGATCGAGCCCGGGATGTGGCCGCGGCGGAACTCGCCGGGCGTGCGGACGTCGATCAGCGGCGTGCCGGCCCGCTGGGCGGCCTCGACCTCGTGCCACTGGACCAGCTCGGACTGGCCGTTCACCACGTTGTCGTCGATGAACCCGAGCATGTTGATCGGGTCCTTCGCGGAGCCGAACTGCGGGGCGTACGCGAGCTCGAGGTCGGCCAGGTCGGCGCCCTTGAGCCCCCCGCGCATCGCCGTGGCGATGACGTCGATCCGCTTGTCGGCGCCGTCCTTGCCGATCGCCTGGGCGCCGAGGATCTCGTCGGTGTCCGCGTCGACCAGCAGCTTCAGGTGCAGCGTCTCGGCGCCGGGGTAGTAGCCGGCGTGCGAGCCCGGGTGGGCGTGGATGGCCCGGTAGTGGCGGCCCGCGGCGCGCAGCCGCTTCTCGTTCCAGCCGACCGAGGCGGCCATCAGGTCGAAGACCCCGACGATGGCGGTGCCGAGCACCGGCTTCGAGGTGGTCCGACGCCCGGCGATCACGTCGGCGACCAGCCGGCCGTGCCGGTTGGCGGTCTGGGCCAGCGGCACCATGGCCGCGTCGCCGGTGAGCGCATCGCGCTTCTCGGCCGCATCGCCGACGGCGAAGATGTCCGGGTCGGAGGTCCGCTGGAACTCGTCGACGACGATGCCGCCGCGCGGGTTGACATCGAGGCCGGCATCGGCGGCCAGGTGCGAGTCGGGCCGTACGCCGATGGACATCACCACCAGGTCGGCCGGGATCTGCTCACCGGAGGCCAGCGTGACGGTGTCCTCGCCGATGACGGTCGCCTGGCTGCCGGTGACCACATCGATGCCGTTGTCGACCAGATCCTGGGCGACGTACGCGGCCATCTCGGGATCCAGCGGCGGCAGGATCTGGTCGGCGAGCTCGATGATCGTCACGTCGATCCCGCGCCGCTGCAGGTTCTCGGCGAGCTCGACGCCGATGAACCCGCCGCCGATCACCACGGCGGTGTGCGGCTTGCGCGCCACCGCGGCGACCATCTCGTCGACATCGGCGATGTTGCGCAGGGTGAGGGCCCGCTCCTTGCCCGGGATGTCCGGGACGAAGGGGGAGGCACCGGGGGAGAGCACCAGGGTGTCGTACGACTCGGTGGTGACCCGGTCGGTGTTGAGGTTGCGCACCGTCACCAGCTTCGCGGCCCGGTCGATCGCCACGACCTCGTGGCCGACCCGGACGTCGATGCCGAACCGGCGGCCCAGCGACTCGGGGGTCTGCAGGAGCAGGGCCTGGCGGTCCTCGATCACGCCGCCCACGTGGTAGGGCAGGCCGCAGTTGGCGAACGAGACGTACCAGCTGCGCTCGAAGACGACGATCTCGGCCTGCTCGTCGAGGCGGCGCAGTCGGGTCGCGGCGGACATACCGCCGGCGACGCCGCCGACGATGACGACCTTGCGGGAACGATCAGACATGGATGCGGTGCGCTCCCGTTCTCAGCGGCGGAAGAAGGACATGAAGCCGCCGGAGGTCGACGAGCCCGAGGTCGCGTTCCGGTCGCAGGTGCACCACTGGCCGGCCGGGACGGAGGCCTTGACCGCGGCGACGTGCTGGCCGCAACCGGCCCAGGTGGTCTTGCCGCAGGACGAGCAGGTGACGGGACGGCACATGGGTATTTCTCCTTCGGGAGGGGTGGGAACTCCTCCATAATGCCCCCGGGGGTATCCGGACGCAAATCGGGGATCGCCGGATACGGAACGGTCCGGGGTACGTACGTGAGCGTACGTCCCCGGACCGCAGCGGCCGTCCGCCGGGTCGGCGCTGGTGACACCCGCCCGACCGGAGTGGTCCGAGCCGGCCGGCGTTGCCCGGCGGGTCGGTCAGCCGACCTCCGCCTCGATCGCCCCCTCGAACTGCGAGCGGTAGAGCCGGTAATAGGCGCCCTCGCGGGCGAGCAGCTCGCGGTGGTTGCCCTGCTCGACGATCCGGCCGTGCTCCATCACCAGGATGGTGTCGGCGTCGCGGATCGTGCTGAGCCGGTGGGCGATGACGAAGCTGGTCCGGTCCTTGCGCAGGGCGCCCATCGCGCGCTGCACCAGCAACTCGGTGCGGGTGTCGACCGAGCTGGTCGCCTCGTCGAGGATCAGCAGCGCCGGGTCGGCCAGGAACGCCCGGGCGATCGTCAGCAGCTGCTTCTCGCCCGCGGAGATGTTGCTGCCCTCCTCGTCGATCACCGTGTCGTAGCCCTCCGGCAGGGAGTGCACGAAGCGGTCGACGTAGGTGGCCCGGGCGGCGGCCAGGATCTCCTCCTCGGTCGCCTCGGGGCGGCCGTAGGCGATGTTGTCCCGGATGGTGCCGTGGAACAGCCAGGTGTCCTGCAGCACCATGCCGATGTTGCGGCGCAGCTCACGGCGGGGCACCGAGGTGATGTCCACCCCGTCCAGGGTGATCCGGCCGGCCTGCAGCTCGTAGAACCGCATGATCAGGTTCACCAGGGTGGTCTTGCCGGCGCCGGTCGGCCCGACGATCGCGATCGTGTGGCCCGGCTCGGCGACCAGGGAGAGGTCGGTGATCAGCGGCTGGTCCGGATCGTAGGAGAAGTCGATCGACTCGAACTCGACCCGGCCGCGGGTCGGGTTGAGCCGGCCGTCGCGGTCCGCCGGCTCCTCCTCGGCGTCGAGCACCTCGAAGACGCGCTCGGCCGAGGCGACCCCGGACTGCAGCAGGTTGGCCATCGAGGCGACCTGGGTGATCGGCTGGGTGAACATCCGGCTGTACTGGATGAACGCCTGCACGTCGCCGAGCTGCATCTGGCCGCTGGCGACCCGCAGCCCGCCGACCACCGCGACCAGGACGTACGACAGGTTCCCGACGAAGAACATCGTCGGCATGATGATGCCGGAGATGAACTGGGCCCGGAAGCCGGCGCTGTAGAGCCGGTCGTTGCTCTCCGCGAACTCGGCCTCCACCTCGCGCTGGCGGCCGAACACCTTGACCAGCGCGTGGCCGGTGTAGGCCTCCTCGATCCGGCCGTTGAGCTCACCGGTGTAGCGCCAGTTGAGCACGAACTGCTTCTGCGACTGCTTGCCGATGATCGAGACCAGCACCACCGAGACCGGGATCGCGGCGATGGCGATCGCGCCGAGCACCGGGGAGACGACGAACATCATCACGCCCACCCCGATGATCGTCAGCAGGCCGTTGAGCAGCTGGGACAGCGTCTGCTGCAGCGACTGGGCGACGTTGTCGATGTCGTTGGTGACCCGGCTGAGCAGCTCACCGCGGGGCTGCCGGTCGAAGTACGACAGCGGCAGCCGGTTGATCTTGCCGGCGACCTGTTCGCGCAGCCGGTAGACCGAACGCTGCACGACGCCGTTGAGGATGTAGGCCTGCCCCCACATCAGGATGCCGGACAGGGCGTACAGGCCGAGCGCCAGCCCGAGCACGGCCGCCAGGTCCTCGAACCGGATGCCCTGACCGGGGACGACGTTCATCTTCTGCAGCATGTCGGCGAACCGGCCCGCGGTGGTCGGGGTGAGCGCCCCGCCGCCGAACCCGGGCATCGCCGGGCCGCCCTGGGCGTACGACCGCAGCGCCTCGATCACCATGTCCTTGGTCACCGCGACGGTGTGGCCGGCCTGGGTGACGGTGGCCGGCAGCGACTTGCCGATCACGCCGGCGAAGATGATGTCGGTCGCGTGGCCGATCAGCTTGGGGCCGATGACGTTGAAGGCCACGCCGGTCGCCGCCATCACCACCACCAGCACGATCAGCGCCCGTTCCGGGCGCAGGTGGCCGAGCAGCCGGCGCAGCGAGGGGCCGAAGTTCGTCGCCTTCTCGGCCGGGCGCCCACCCATCATGTGACCGGGGCCGCCGCCGGGGCCACGGCCGCCCTGGGGCCCGAACTTCGGGCGCTCGGGGGCGGCGACCCCGCCGCCCGGAGCGGACCGGGACGTGGACCGGGCCGGTGCGGCGGAGGTGGACGCGGCGGAGGTGGACGTGGACCGGGCCGGCTCTGCGGTGCTCATGCTGCGGCCTCCTCGGCGCTCAGCTGGGATTCGACGATCTCCCGGTAGGTCGGGTTGTCGGCCAGCAGCTCCTCGTGGGTGCCGCGGCCGACGATCCGGCCGTCCTCGAGGACCAGGATCTGGTCGGCGCCGGCGATGGTCGACACGCGTTGACCGACGATCAGCACCGCCCGGTCCGCGGTCTCCTCCGCCAGGGCGGCGCGCAACCGCGCGTCGGTGGTGACGTCCAGGGCCGAGAACGAGTCGTCGAAGATGTACAGGTCGGGTCTGCGGACCAGCGCCCGGGCGATCGAGAGGCGTTGGCGCTGCCCGCCGGACACGTTGGTGCCGCCCTGGGCGATCGGGGCGTCGAGGCCACCGGGCATCTCCGCGACGAAGTCGCGGGCCTGGGCCACCTCGAGGGCGTGCCACAGCTCCTCGTCGGTGGCATCGGGGTTGCCGTAGCGCAGGTTGCTGGCCACCGTCCCGGTGAACAGGTACGGCTTCTGCGGCACCAGCCCGATCCGGCTCCACAGCAGGTCCGGCTCGAGGCGGCGGACGTCGACGCCGTCCACCTCGACGGTGCCCTCGGTCGCGTCGTGCAGCCGCGGCAGCAGATCGACCAGGGTGGTCTTGCCCGATCCGGTGGAGCCGATGATCGCGGTGGTGCGGCCGGGGGCCATCGCGAAGCTGATCTCCTGCAGCACCGGCGCGTCCGCCCCGGGGTAGGTGAAGCCGACCCCGGACAGGGCCACGGTGCCGTGCGTACGCACCTCGCGGACCGGGTGGGCCGGCGGGACGACGGTGCTGTCGGTGTCGAGCACCTCCATGATGCGATCCGCGCAGACGGCCGCGCGGGGCACCATCACCAGCATCATCACGGCCATCATGCCGCTCATCAGGATCTGCATCAGGTACTGCAGGAACGCCGTCAGTCCGCCGACCTGGATCCGTCCGGCCTCGATCTGGTAGGCGCCGAACCACAGCACCGCGACGCTCGACACGTTGAGGATGAGCATCACCACCGGGAACATGCTGGCCATCAGCCGCCCGACGCTCAGCGCGGTCCGGGTGAGGTCGGCGTTCGCGGCGGCGAACCGCTCGGTCTCGTACGGTTCGCGGACGAAGGCGCGGACCACCCGGATGCCGGAGATCTGCTCGCGCAGCACCCGGTTGAGGACGTCGATCCGCTTCTGCATCGACTGGAAGAGCGGCACCATCCGGCTCACCAGCAGGCCGACACTGACGCCGAGCACGAGCACGGCGACGACGATCAGCCAGGACATGTGCCAGTCGCTGCGCAGCGCCATCACCACGCCGCCGACCATGGTGATCGGGGCACCGATGATCATGATGCAGGTCATCAGCACCAGCATCTGCACCTGCTGGACGTCGTTGGTGTTGCGGGTGATCAGCGACGGCGCGCCGAACCGGTTCACCTCGCGCGAGGAGAACGACAGCACCCGGGAGAAGATCGCCGCGCGTACGTCACGGCCGAAGCGCATCGCCACCAGGCTGCCGAGCAGCACCGCGCCGATCTGGCAGCCGACCTGGACCAGGCTGACGCCGAGCATGATGGCACCGTGGCTCCAGATGTAGGGGGTGTCGCCCTTCGCCACGCCGTTGTCGATGATCGTGGCGTTGAGCGTGGGCAGGAAGAGGGAGGCGATCGTCGCGGCGAACTGGAGCACGACGACGCCGAGCAGGTGCCACCCGTACGGCCTGAGGTGGCGTACGAGGAGCCGGTTGAGGGGATGCTTCACATCAGTCCTTCCGGAGTGCCTTGAGGGGAGTCCTTCTGGAGTGCCCTGAGGAGCAGGCGGGTGAGGAGGTCGGGGTCCGTCAGGAGGCCGTCGCCGATGATCGGGTGGGTCGTGGCGCTCACCACCGATCGTACGAACGAGGCGGCCGCAGTCGGATCGAGGTCGAGCCGGTCGGCGTCCGGGGCGAGCACCTCGGCGATGGCCGCGACGAGCCGTTGCCGCTCCTTCAGGTCCGGGGGGCCGTGATGCCGGTCGGTCCCGGATCGGTCGGGGGAGGGCCGGTCGGTGGTGGCGCGGCCAGCGGCATGGCGGTCGTCCGCATGGCGGTCGTGCGGGCGGTGCTGGGCGTGGTGCGGGCCGCCGGGGTGGCGCAGCGCCGAGAACAGGCCGCTCACCCGCTGCCCGCGGACCACCAGGATCACGACCACCTGCCGGAGCCGCTCGGCCAGCGGCAGGCACCGGTCGACGGCCAGGAGCTGCCCGATGTCGGCCGTCGGGTCGAGGGAGGCACGCAGCGTCGCCTCGAGCAGGTCCTGCTTGGTCGGGAAGACCCGGAACAGGGTGCCCTCGGCGATGCCGCAGGCCGCAGCGATCTGCCGGGTCGACACGTCCGGGCCGGACGCGATGAGCAACGGGACGGTCGCCGCGATGATGGCATCGCGACGGTCCTCGGGGGTGAGTCGGGGAGCACGGGGCACGCCCCGATCCTAGTGAGTGAGTATTCACTCATCAAGAGTGGGTGGAGCGCGGCCCGGACGCGACGTACGGTCGAGGTGGTGTGCTCCGCCCCACCGGGGCGGACAGGACAGGCAG
The DNA here is from genome assembly GCF_034933565.1 of Raineyella sp. Classification (NCBI taxonomy): domain Bacteria; kingdom Bacillati; phylum Actinomycetota; class Actinomycetes; order Propionibacteriales; family Propionibacteriaceae; genus Raineyella; species Raineyella sp. Next base: position 72,978 of record NZ_JAYFNG010000029.1, on the reverse strand, counting down.
GGGCCGGACGTGAGGTACGACGGGGTCATCTTCGACATGGACTCCACGCTGGTGGATTCGCTGCCCGCGATCGTCCGGGTCTGGACGCGGTTCGCCGAGCGTTACGGCCTCACCGCCGATGACCTGTTCGGTCACTTCGGCCGCTCCACCGCCGCGATCGTCGCCCGGCTGGTCGACGAGGGGCGTCGGGCGGAGGCGCTGGCCTGGATCAGCGAGCAGGAGCTGGTCGACCAGGGCGGTGTGGTGGCCCTGCCGGGTGCTGCCGAGGCGCTCCGGGCGGCCGGGCCACGCAGAGCGGTGGCCACCTCGGCCACCCGACCGATGGCGTACGCCCGGCTGGCGGCTGCGGGGCTGCCGACACCGGCGGTGCTGATCACCGCCAGCGACGTGGCGCGGGCCAAACCGGATCCGCAGATCTTCCTGGCGGCCGCCGCCGGGCTGGGCGTCGCCCCGGAGTCCTGTCTGGTGGCCGAGGACGCCCCCAACGGGTTGCGCGCGGCCCGGGCCGCGGGGATGTCGACGGTCGCGGTGACGACCACGCACACGGCCGAGGAGCTCGCCCCGCTGGCCGACCTGGTGGTGCCCGACCTGAGCCACATCGGCCTGCGGTTCGACGGCGCCCGGGTGGAGCTCACCGTGCGGCGTTGACGCGTTGGCACCTTGACGCGTTGACCTGTTAATCCGTTGGCACATCGACGCATCGACATGCGCCGCGTCGGCCCGCAGCACCCCGGCGGTGCGCGGTGCCCGGCCGTCGGCTGTGTGCGCGCTGTCAGGTGGTCGGTGCTGTCAGGTGGTCGGCACTGTCCGATGATCGGCACTGTCCGATGATCGGCGCTGTCCGATGGCCGGCGGGGTCAGACCGTCGGCGGGGTCGGCGGATGGGTGGCGCTGGCCCCGGTCGAGGGCCGCGGCAGGTCGATCCCCGGCGCGCTGAACCCGGGCGCCTCGGCGAGCCGGACGGCAGTGCCGTACGCGACCACCTCGATCACCTCGGCACTGACCTGGCAGGTGTCGAAACGCATCCCCACCACCGCGTCGGCGTGTGCCCCCAGGGCCATCCGGGCCATCCGGGTGACGGCCTGCTGGCGCTCGGTGAGCAACGTCCGCGACTGGATCTCCCGGTTGCCGCCCAGTTCGCGGGACCGCGAGACGACGCCGATCACGTCGCCGATCACCGCGGTGATCGTGCGGCCGGGCATCGAATCGGTCGTGGTGACCGGCAGGCCGTGCTCGGCCCGGGCCGGCGGTGCCGGGGCGGGCGCCTCGACGGCGGTCGGGTTCGGCTGGGCGGGCTGGCCGGGGCGGGCGGGCTGCGACGGCGGGGCGGCGTGCTGCGGCCCGGGGCTCATCGGCGTCGCCGAGGCCGCCTGGGCCGCGCCGGCGACGGGCGGCGTGTAACCGGGACGGGGCGTCGGACCCTGGAGGGGGTCATGGACCGCCTGGGTGACCGGCGGCGCCTGGACCGCGGGATCCACGGGCACCCCCGCCGGTGGCGGGCTCCATGCGGTCGGCGGTTGGATCATGCCAGTCACCCTAGTGGGCGCGGTGGGCACAGGTCACGAAAGCGCCGTAATCGTCACCTTGACGAACATTTCCGAGTCCCCACCGGCGTACGTGCCGCGCAGCGGTGAGACGTCTGAGTAGTCGCGACCGTGGCCGATCCGGACGTAGGACTCGTTGACCCGGTGCATCGCCGTCGGATCGTACGTCTGCCACGACCCGCACCAGAACTCCACCCAGGAGTGCGACTCGCCCTCGACGGCGTCGCCACGGACGGCCTCGGGCCCGGACGGGTGCAGATAGCCGGACACGTACCGGGCCGGGATGCCGAGATGGCGCAACGCCCCGCAGGTGACGTGGCTGAAGTCCTGGCAGACGCCGCGGCCGCCGGCCCAGGCCTCCGCGGCGGTCGAGGTGACGCCGGTGGCGCCCACCTCGTACGCCATCCGGTCGTGCACCAGCGCGCAGACGTCCAGCGCGGCCAGCCGGGGCGGCCGGTCGGTGAACTCGGCGGCGAGCGCCGCGAGCTCCTCGTGCGGGGCGGTCCGGTCGGTGGTGAGCAGGTACTCACTCATCGCGTCGAGCACGGTCGTGCTGTGCAGGTCGGCCCACCCGAGGTCGCTGTCCGGGACCCGCCGCTGCACGTCCCAGTCGTCGTCGACGGGCCGGGTCTCCACCAGGGCGCGGGACTCGATCTGGAGCCGGTCGTGCGGCTCGTGCACCTCGAAGCAGGTCACCGCGGTGCCCCAGTAGTCGGTGTAGGCGGTGCGCCAGGCGGTGGGGGTGATGGTCAGCCGGGAGGTCCACACCACCTGGGCGGGGGTGGAGACCGGTGTCATCCGGGCCTCGTTGTAGGAGGCGCGCACCGGGGACGCGTAGCGGAACCCGGTGACGTGGTCGATGCTCAGTCGCATGTCAGGACACCTCCATGTCAGTGGGTCTCCTCGGTCGTCCAGGCCTGTTCGGTGGCCGCCGCGAAGAAGCGCCGGGAGATCGCCGTGGTCACCCGCTGGCAGGTGCGCTGCACCTCGGCCATCCGGCCGGCCAGGTCGTCGACCAGCTCGTCGGCGGTCAGGTAGGCCAGCTGCTGGGTGAGCCGGCCCAGCTCGTAGCGTGCCTCGCCGGGCAGCCCGACCCCGTAGGACGGCCCGCTGACCGCCTCGAGGGCCTCGGTGGCCCGGGTCAGCCCGTGCATCACCGAGCGCGGGAAGGCGGCGTCCTGGACCAGGAACTCGATCGCCTGCGAGGTGGCGTGCCAGCCGCGGTAGGTGCGCAGGAACGCGTCGTGCGCGTCGCAGCCGCGCAGCGCCGCCGCCCACGGGATCGCCCCCTGGGCGAAGGTGGTGGCGGTGACCAGGCGCGCGGTCATGTCGGCCTGCTCGAGGCTGCGGCCGAGCTGGAGGAACTGCCAGCCCTCGTCGCGGACCATCGAGCCGCGGGCCAGCCCGTAGAACAGGGCGGACCGCTCCCGGGCCCAGTCCAGGTAGCTGTGCTGGGACCGGATCGCCCGGGGCGTCACCCGCGGCAGCGCCTGCCAGGTGGTGTTGACCACCTCCCAGACGCCGGACGGGATCACCTCCCGGGCCCGCCGGGCGTTGTCGCGGGTCTGTTCCCAGCTGTACGCGATGGAGGACGGCTGGTGGCGGTCGTAGGCCAGCAGCTCGACCAGGGCCTCGTGGCCGGTGTGCGGGTCCCGGTCGGCGAGCAGCGGTCCGTACGTCGCGGCGGGCACCCCGAGCAGTGCCAGCAGGTTGCTGCAGGCGGTGTGCGTCGGCACCGCCGGCTCCTCGACGAACAGTCGCAGCTGCACCTGGAGCAGCCGGGCGGTGCCCTCGGCCCGCTCGACGTGACGGCCGATCCAGAACAGCGACTCGGCGATCCGGCTCAGCATCGGTCCGCCCCCGCCGGCTGCTCGTGCGGCCGCTTCTGCGGCAGCCGCTGCCGGTGCGGCTGGTGCCGGTGCCCTTGCTGCTGTTGCTCCTGCTGGGTCTTGCGCGCCGTCGGCTGGTCCGGCGGGCGCTGGGTCGGGGCCGGCAGCCGGGCCAGATCGGCGATCCCGGTCGTCTCGGCGCGCGGCACCGCTCCGCTCTCGACCTCGCCCGCCTCATCGGGGGGTGCGGCGGCATCCGGCCCCTCGGAGGGCGCGGCGGCGCCCGGCCGGTCGGACCCGGCGGACCCGCCGGGCAGCAGCGGCGCGCCGGCGATCACCCAGGTGTCCTTGGAACCGCCGCCCCGGGAGGAGTTGACGATCAGCTCGCCCTCGGGCAGGGCCACCCGGGTCAGCCCGCCGGGCAGCACCCAGACGTCCTCGCCGTCGTGGACGGCGAAGGGGCGCAGGTCGACGTGGCGCGGCCGCAGTGCCTCGTCGAGGAAGGTCGGCACGGTCGACAGCTGGACCAGCGGCTGGGCGATCCAGCCGCGCGGGTCCGCCGCGACCCGGCGACGCAGCGTCGCGATCTGCTCGGCCGTGGCGGACGGCCCGATCACGATGCCCTTGCCACCCGACCCGTCGACCGGCTTGACGACCAGCTCCTCGAGCCGGTCCATCACCTCCTCGCGGGCGGCGGGTTCGGCGAGCCGCCAGGTGTCGACGTTCTTCAGCACCGGTTCCTCGTGCAGGAAGTAGCGGATCAGGTCCGGCACGTAGGTGTAGACGAGCTTGTCGTCGGCGACACCGTTGCCCAGCGCGTTGCACAGGGCCACGCCGCCGGTCCGGACGGCATTGACGATGCCGGGGACGCCGAGCAGCGAGTCGCGGCGGAAGTGCACCGGGTCGATGAAGTCGTCGTCGATCCGCCGGTAGATGACGTGCACCGGGCGCAGGCCCCTGGTCGTGCGCATGTGGACCCGGCCGCGGCGGCACTCCAGGTCGGAGCCCTCGACCAGCTCGACACCCATGGTGCGGGCGAGCAGGGTGTGCTCGAAGTACGCGGAGTTGTAGACACCGGGGGTCAGCACGACGACGGTCGGGTCCTCGATCCCGTCCGGGGCGGCGGCGCGCAGCGCATGCAGCAGATGCTGGGCGTAGTCACTCACCGGCCGCACCCGCTGCGCGGCCATCGTCTCGGGCATCACCGAGGCCATCGCGGTGCGGTTCGTCATCACGTACGACACCCCGGACGGCACCCGGACGTTGTCCTCCAGCACCCGCATGTCGCCGGCAGGGGTGCGGATCAGGTCGATGCCGGCGACCTGGACACGGGCGCCGTTGGCCGGGTTCATCCCGTGCAGCACCCGATGGAAGTGTTTCGAGGTGGTGATCAGCGAGCGCGGGACCACCCCGTCGGTGACCGCCTGCTGGTCGTTGTACGCGTCGTCGAGGAACGCCTCCAGGGCGCGGACCCGCTGCCGCACGCCGCGCTCGATGATGTCCCAGTCCCGGGCGGTGATGATCCGCGGGATGACGTCCAGCGGGAACGGGCGCTCGACCCCGCCGACGTCGAAGGTCACCCCGGCGGCCAGGTAGTTGTTCGACAGCGTCTCGGCGATGGCCCGGAGGTCGCCCGGCCCCATCCGGGCGACCATGTCCGCCAGCAGGGCGTACGGCTCCCGGACCGCGCCCCGGGGGTCCACCATCTCGTCGAACGCGACGCCCGGACGGTAGTGGGCCAGCATGTCTGCCATGACGGAACCCTATGCCACCCCGGTCGGCGCCGACGGCTGCCGACGGGCCCCGTTCACCGCCGCGTGACACGTACGGGCCGACACGTACCGGCGGGTGGCGTGCGGGAGCCCGCGGAAATGCCCGGCCGGCGCGGGTGTCGATAGCATGTCCCGGTGAGTACTGAGCAGAATCCGCCCGCCGAGCTTCCCGACCACGAGGTGTCCGAGCAGATGCAGGTGCGCCTCGAGAAGCGCGCGCGACTGCTCGAGGAGGGCCGTCCGCCCTACCCGGTCCGGCTGGAGCGTACGCACACCCTGGACCAGGTCGGCCGGCGCTGGGAGCACCTGGAGACCGGTGAGGAGACCCAGGACCTGGTCGGGGTCGGCGGCCGGGTGGTGTTCCTGCGCAACACCGGCAAGCTGTGCTTCGCCACCCTGCAGGGCGGCTTCACCGCCGAGCACGACGCGCCGCGGCTGCAGGTGATGCTGTCGAAGGCGGAGGTCGGCGAGGAGACGCTGGCCGCCTGGAAGGCCGACGTCGACCTGGGTGACTGGGTGTTCGTGCACGGCCGGGTGATCCGGTCGCGGCGCGGCGAGCTGTCGGTGATGGCGGACAGCTGGGAGATGGCCTCCAAGTCGCTGCGCCCGATGCCGACCCTGCACCACGAACTGTCCGAGGAGACCCGGGTCCGGCAGCGCTACGCCGACCTGGTGGTCCGCCCGGAGGCGCAGAACGTTCTGCGGACCCGCTCGGCGATCACCCGCTCGATCCGCGAGAGCCTGCACACCGACGGCTACCTCGAGGTCGAGACCCCGACCCTGCAGCTGGTGCACGGCGGGGCGACGGCCCGGCCGTTCAGCACCCACCTGAACGCCTTCGACATCTCCATGAGCCTGCGGATCGCGCTGGAGCTCTACCTCAAGCGAGTGATGGTCGGCGGGGCGGAGAAGGTCTACGAGCTGGGCCGGGTGTTCCGCAACGAGGGCATCGACTCCTCGCACTCGGCGGAGTTCACCATGCTCGAGGCGTACCAGGCCTGGGGCGACCAGACCACCATCGCCGGGCTGATCAAGCGGATCATCCTCGACGCCGCCGACGTCGTCGGCACCCGCCAGATCGAGACCGACAAGGGTGTCATCGACCTCGACGGCGAGTGGAAGTGGCTCGGCGTCTACCCCGGCCTGTCGGAGCGGGTCGGCGACGAGATCACCCCGGACACCCCGCTGGACCGGCTGCGCTCCATCGCCGAGCTGTTCGAGGTGGAGTACGACGCCCTGTGGAGCCCGGAGAAGATGGTCGTCGAGCTGTTCGGCGAGCTCGTCGAGCCGCACCTGCTGCAGCCGACCTTCGTCTGCGACTACCCGCCGGTCGCCCAGCCGCTGGCCCGCCCGCACCGGTCCGAGCCGAACAAGATCGAGGCCTGGGACCTGATCATCGGCGGCATGGAGCGCGGCACCGGCTTCTCCGAGCTGATCGACCCGGTGATCCAGCGCGAGCGGCTGACCGCCCAGTCGCTGGCCCGCGCGGCCGGTGACGTCGAGGCGATGCAGCTCGACGAGGACTTCCTGCAGGCGCTCGAGTTCGGTGCCCCGCCGATGGGCGGCCTCGGGCTGGGGGTCGACCGCCTGGTGATGCTCTTCACCGGCGTCGGCATCCGCGAGACGATCCTCTTCCCGCTGCTCAAGCCGCTGGGCTGAGCCATGGCGACGGTGCACGCCCCGGCCATCCCCGCCGTGTACGGCGGGGTCGAGGCGGGCGGCACGAAGTTCGTCTGCTGCGTCGGGACCGGGCCGGACGACATCCGGGCCGAGGCACGGATCCCCACCACCACCCCGGCGGAGACCCTCGACCGGGCGGTGGCGTTCTTCCGCGAACACACCGACCGGACCGGGCAGCCGCTCACCGCGGTGGGCGCGGCGTGCTTCGGTCCGGTGGAGCTGGACCCGGCCGCACCGGCGTACGGCCACATCACCACCACCCCGAAGCCGGGGTGGGCCGGGACCGATGTGGTCGGCGCCCTGCGGGCCGGCCTGGGGGTGCCGGTCGGCTTCGACACCGACGTCAACGGCGCCGCGCTCGGTGAGGTGCGGTGGGGTGTGGGCGTCGGGCTCGACCCGTTCGTCTACCTGACCGTCGGCACCGGGGTCGGTGGCGGCGCGGTCGTCAACGGTGCGCCGGTGCACGGTCTGGTGCACCCGGAAATGGGCCACGTCCGGGTGCCGCACGACCGGGTCCGTGATCCCTTCCCCGGCAGCTGCCCGTTCCACGGTGACTGCCTGGAGGGGCTGGCCTCCGGGCCGGCGATCGCCCGGCGCTGGGGTGCCCCGGCACAGACCCTGCCGGCCGGGCACCCAGCCTGGGAGCTGGAGGCGTCCTATCTGGCTGAACTGATGGCCCAGCTGGTGCTGACCCTGTCACCGCGCCGGATCGTCCTCGGCGGCGGGGTGATGACCGGCCCGGGGCTGTTCCCGATGATCCGCGCCCGGACCCGGGAGCTGCTGGCCGGATACGTGTCCGCCCCGGCCGTCGAGGCGGGTCTTCAGGACGTCATCGTGCCGCCCGGGCTGGGGGAGCGCTCCGGGCGTCTCGGCGCCCTGGCGCTGGCCGAGGCGGCCGTCGCCGCGGAGGGGCTGCAGCGGCCGTAGCCCGCCGATCGCAGGTCAGGTCCACCGGGGCACCGGGTCGGTCGCCGGAGCACCGAGTCGCCTGACCACCGCGACACTGGCCCACCGCGACACTGGCCCACCGGGTCACGGGAGCGCCGGCTCAGCGGGTCACTTCCACTGGGTCTCAGCGGGTCACTTCCACTGGGTGGCGACGACGAACGAGGCGGCGATCAGGCCCATGCCGACCGCGAGGTTCCAGTTGCCCATCGCCGCCATGAACGGGATCAGATAGCCGGCCACGTAGAAGACGACGATCCAGATCACACCGAGCAGCAGCAGCGAGACCATTGTCGGCACGACCCAGGGGGCGGTCCCGGGGGCAGCGGTCCGCTGGCGTGACGGGCGCTCGGTGCTCTCCGCCTCGGCCGGCTTGCCGGCCCGGTCCGTCGCGTCCCCGTCTGCCCTGCGCCGGTCTGCCTTGCGACGATCACCCTCACGGCGATCAGCGACGGACTTGCGCTGCTTGGACTCGGCCACGACCACTCCTCGTACGGCGTTCCTGTTTGCTCTGCCGGTAGCCTAGTCGACGACCCTGACGGCGCCGCCCGGCGGACCGTCCGGGCCGCGCCACGGCTGACGACCACCCCGCCCGACGCACCCGACCGAGGAGGACCACGGTGAGCGACCCGACGCTGCGCGACACGCTGCGTGCCGGGCTCCACCGCGTCCGTACGCAGCTGTCCCGGCGCGGGGCACCGGAGCCGCACCGGACGGCGCGGACCGTGCTGGGCGGGTCCGCGACGCTGGCGATCTGCTTGTTGGCCGGCTACCTGATCGGCACCAGCGCGTCGCTGGCCCGCGGCACCGATCTGCGCGGCGGCCGCAACACCGACCTGATCTCCCTGGTGCACACCGGTTCGCAGCGCAACGCAGTGCTCGCCCAGGAGGTCTCGACCACCCGGGCCGCCGTCGACCGGCTGGCCAGCCGGTCCGGCACCGGGGTCGATCCGGCCCGGCTGGCGAGTGCCGCCGCGGCCGCCCAGACCGTGCCGTTGACCGGCCCGGGGGTGAGCGTGATGCTCGACGACGCGCCGTCGTCGGTGGCCCCACCGGGGCTCGACCCTGACCTGCTGGTGGTGCACCAGCAGGACATCCAGGCCTTCGTGAACGCTCTGTGGGAGGGCGGCGCCGAGGGGATGACGATCCAGGGCCGGCGGGTGATCTCCACCACCGGCATCAAGTGCGTCGGCAACACCGTGGTGCTGCAGGGCATCCCGTACGCCCCGCCGTACCGGATCCAGGCGGTCGGCGATCCGGTGCGGCTGGAGGCGGCGCTGGCCGCGTCCCCGTACGTGCACAACTACCAGGACTACGTCGCCGCGTACGGCCTGGGGTACCAGGAGCACCGGGAGGACGCCCTGCACCTGCCGGCCTACACCGGCGGCACCGAACTGGCCTACGCGAAGCCGCTGACGCCGACCGCGACCGCGTCCCCGAGGTGACACCGGGCCGAAGATGACCGGCCGGAGGTCACGCCGGGCCGATATGCGATCGGTACGGCGGCACCTGGTACGGAGGCACCTGGTCCGGAGGCACTTGGTCCGGAGGGTGACCGGGGCGGCCGGGGTCAGGCCACCTCGACCAGTGGGGTGAGCCCGGCGGCCCTTCCGGGAGCGCCGGTGTCGCCGCAGACGGCGAGCCAGTTGGCGAAGATCCGGTAGCCGCCCTCACTGAGCACCGACTCGGGGTGGAACTGGGTGCCCTCGACCGGCAGCTCGCGGTGCCGCAGGGCCATCACCACGCCGTCCTCGGTGGTCGCGGTGACCTCGAGGACGTCCGGGACGGTCTGCGGCAGCACGGCCAGCGAGTGGTAGCGGGTCGCGGTGAACGGGTCCGGCAGGCCGGCCAGGCAGCCCCGACCGGTGTGCCGGATCGGGGAGGTCTTGCCGTGCCGCAGCTGCGGGGCGCGGTCGACGGTGGCGCCGTACGCCTCGGCGATGGCCTGCATGCCCAGGCAGACGCCGAAGATCGGCCGCCGTCCGGCCTGCTCGCGGATGATCGGGACGCACCGGCCGGCCTCGGCCGGCGTCCCCGGGCCGGGGGAGAGCAGGATGCCGTCGAACGGGTCGGCCCACCCGGGTGTCGTCAGGCGCCGGTCGTCGTTGCGCCACACCGTCACGGCCGCACCGATCCGGGCGAGGTACTGGACGATGTTGTAGACGAACGAGTCGTAGTTGTCCACGACGAGGACCCGGACCGGCCTGGGGTCAGCCGTTGCCATTGCCGTTTCCCTTGCCGCTCCCCGGGGTGTTGCTCGCCGAGCTGGCCGTGGACGACGGCGTCGGGGTGGGGGACGGCGTATTCTGCGGGGCCTTGGCGAGGACCACGGTGATCGAGGCGTCGCGGGACACCTTGCTGCCCGCCGAGGGGCTCTGCGAGATGACGGTGCCGACGGTGGCGTTCGAGGTCTGCTCGGTGAACGTCACGTTCGTCAGCCCGAGCCCGGCCGCGTCGGTCATCACCGCCTGACGGTTGAAGCCGGACCAGTCGGGCATGGTGACCTTCCCCGAGGCGTACGTCACGGTGATCTGGGTGGTGGGCACCACCTTCGTGCCGGAGGTGGGATCGAGGCTGAGCACCTCACCGCCGGGCCGTGAGGAGTCGGCGGCGACCGTGGTGACGTTGGTGAAGCCGGCCGACCTGAGCTGGGCCTGGACCTTGGTCAGCTGCTGGCCGACCAGCCCGTCGGGGATCGCGGTGGTCGACGGGCCGCCGTTGACGGTCAGGGTGACCAGGCCGCCCTGGGTCAGCTTGGCGCCCCCGGCCGGGTCCTGCGTGGTGACGGTGCCGACGGTCGCGCCGGCCGGCCCCTCCACCACGTCGACCCGGGAGGTGAGGCCCTGGGCCTTGAGCAGTTCCTCGGCGACCACCTGGGTCTTGCCGCGGACGTCGGGCACGGTCTGCTTCGGGGTCAGGCCACCGTTGGCGGCCCAGATCCCCCCGCCGCCGAGCAGCGCGACGAGCACCACCGCCACGACGATCCAGACGTTGCGGCGACGCTTCCTGCGGGCGGTCTCCTCGGCCTCGGCGGCCGCCGGGTCGACCATGGCCCGTTGCGGGCTGGTCGCCAGTGCGGCCTCCTCGCCCGGTGGGACGGAGCCCATCGCCCGGGTCGGCACGGCGTCCTCGACCGGGGCCATCCCGCCGACGGCGGTGGCGGTCATCGCCGCGGTCGGTGCGGTGGCGGCCCCGGCCAGCGCCCGCGGGTGCTGACCCGCCAGGATGCGGGCGATGTCGTCGTGGAACTCCCGGGCCGTCTGGTAGCGCCGGTCGGGGTCCTTCTCCAGCGCCTTGAGCACCAGCGCGTCGATGTCGGGGCTGATCGTCGGGACGATCGCCGAGGGCGCCGCGGCATGCTCGCGGACGTGCTGGTAGGCGACGGAGACCGGCGAGTCGCCGACGAACGGCGGCCGGCCGGTGAGCAGCTCGTAGAGCAGGCAGCCGGTGGAGTACAGGTCGGACCGGAAGCCGACCTTCTCGCCGCGGGCCTGTTCGGGGGAGAGGTACTGGGCGGTCCCGATCACCGCGGCGGTCTGGGTCATCGTCGCCTGGGTGTCGGCGACGGCCCGGGCGATGCCGAAGTCCATCACCTTCACCGCGCCGGTGGCGTCGGTGAGCATCACGTTGCCCGGCTTGATGTCGCGGTGCACGATCCCGGCCCGGTGCGAGTAGCCCAGCGCATCGAGCACGCCCTGGGTGATCTCCAGGGCCCGCTCGGAGGTGAACGCCTCACCGGAGTTCATCACCTGGCGGAGCGTACGACCCTCGACCAGCTCCATCACGATGTAGGGCACGACCTGGCCCGAGATCGGGTCACGTTCCTCGTCGGTGTCGTAGACGGCGACGATGTTGGGGTGGTTGAGCCCGGCCGCGGAGTGCGCCTCGCGGCGGAACCGCGCCTGGAAGGTCGGGTCGGAGGCCAGGTCGATGCGCAGCCGCTTGATCGCCACGTCGCGCTGCAGGCGCAGGTCGCGGGCCCGGTTGACCTCTGCCATGCCGCCTCGGCCCAGCGCGGGGCCGAGTTGATAGCGGCCACCGAGGATCATGGGTTGGGTGTCCATAGTCAGTTGACCTTCCGGGCTCACAGGAGTGCCTGGATCACGCTCTTGGCGATCGGTGCGGCAACCACGTTGCCACCGACCTCCGATCGCGGGACGTTGGCGGATTCGACGAAAACGGCGACGGCGATCTTGCGGTTGTTCTTCTCGGCGAAACACGTGAACCAGGCGTACGGCGGCTTGTCCGTCGTCGTCTGGGCGGTGCCGGTCTTGCCACCGACGGTGACCCCGTTGATCTGGGCGTTGGTCCCCGTGCCGCTGTTGACGACGTTGACCATCATCCCCTGCAGCTTCTGGGCGTTCTGGGCGCTCATGGCCTGGGACAGCTCCTTGGGTTTGGTGGTGCTCAGTGCGGTCAGGTCGGCGGCGCGGACGGTCTGCACGACGTACGGCGTCATCACCTTGCCGTCATTGGCGATGCCTGCGGAGACCATCGCCATGTGCAGCGGGTTGGAGGCCACATCGTACTGGCCGATGCCGCTCAGCCCGGTCTGCGCGGGGTCCAGCTTCGACGGGAAGCGGGCCGCGACGCCGTTCACATCGGTGAGCCGGTAGCCCCAGCCGAACCTGTCCGCCTGCTGGCGCAGGCTGTCGCCACCGAGCTTGATCGCCACGTTCGCGAAGGCGGTGTTGCAGGACAGCTGCAGCGCCCGGTCGAGGGTCTGCTGGCCGTCGCCGCACTGGGTCTCGTTCGGCAGCTGGGTCCGGGTGCCCGGCAGGGTCAGCTTCGCCGGGGTGTCGACCAGGGTGCTGGGCTGCATGCCGTTCTCCAGCGCAGCGGCGGCGGTGACCAGCTTGAACGTCGAGCCGGGTGGGTAGATCTCCCCGGCCGCCCGGTTGGTCAGCGGGCTGTCGGGGTCCTTGAGCAGCGCGCCGTACGCGTCGCCGGCGCTCTTGATGTCGGTGCCGGACAGCGACGTCGGGTCGTACGAGGGGCTGGAGACCATCGCCAGCACCGCGCCGGTCTCGGCGTCCATCGCCACGACGGCGCCCTGCTGGTGGCCCAGCGCCTTGGCAGCGGCCTGCTGGGCCTTGGGGTCGAGGGTCGTCTCGATCGTGGCGCCCTGCGGGGACCGGCCGGTGACGGTGTCGACCAGGCGCTGGACGAACATCGAGTTGGCGGTGCCGGCCAGCTCGGCGTTGTAGGCCGACTCCAGCGCGGTGGTGCCGCGGTCGTAGGAGAAGTAGCCGGTGACCGGCGCGTAGAGGTCACCCTCCGGATAGGTGCGCTCGTACGCGAACTGGCTGCCCGGGCCGGTCGGATCGGACACCGCCAGGGTGGTCCGGCCCGCCACGATGGACCCACGGTGGCTGCCGAACTGCTCGTCGCGGACGCGGCGGTTCTGCGGGTTGGCGTTGAGCGAGTCCTGCTGGAAGACGACGATCTGCGAGACGTTCAGCAGCAGGGCGGCGAAGAGCACCATGGCGAGCACGGCGATGCGGCGGATCGGCTTGTTCACGGGCGTGCCTCCGAGGGGGGCACGGCGATCAGCTGGGTGCTGTCGTCGGCCAGGGACATCTCCGGGGTGGTCGCGACCGGTCGGCGGACCTGGTGGGAGATCACCAGCAGCAGCCCGACGATCATCCAGTTGACCACCATCGACGAGCCGCCGTGGCTCATGAACGGGGTGGTCAGGCCGGTCATCGGGGTGAGCCGGGTGACGCCGCCGATGATCAGGAAGACCTGCAGCGAGAAGACGAACGACAGGCCGACGGCGAGCAGCTTGGAGAAGTCGTCGCGGGCGGCCAGGGCGGTGCGGAAGCCGCGGAAGGCGAACACCGCGTAGACCATGATCAGCGCCATCAGCCCGGTGACGCCGAGCTCCTCACCGATCGCGGCGGCGATGAAGTCGGACTTGGCCAGCGGGGTGAGGCCGGGCCGGCCGAGACCCCAGCCGCGGCCGAGCAGCCCGCCCCAGGCGTAGCCGAACTGTGCGCTGATGATCTGCAGGTTCTGGTCGTAGTTGTCGAAGGGGTGCAGCCAGGCGTTGATCCGGACCTGGACGTGGTGGAAGATCGACGCCGCCAGGACCGCGGCGACGGCGAAGGAGAGGCCACCGACGACCAGCCAGGACGGCTGCTCGGTGGCGACGTACAGCATCACCACGAACAGGCCGAAGAACAGCATCGACATGCCGAGGTCCTTCTGGGTGACCAGGACCGTCATCGCGATGGCCAGCATCACGCCCAGCGGGGCGAGGTCACGGGGCCGGGGGAAGGTGATCCGGAGGAACCGGGGGCCGGCCACGGCGAGCGCGTCACGGTGGTCGACGAGGTAGGACGCGAACGCGATGGTCATCACGAACTTCGCCGCCTCGGCCGGCTGGAAGGAGAAGCCGAAGAGCCGGATCCACACCCGTGAACCGTTCAGCTCGACGCCGAGCCCCGGCACCAGCGGCAGCATCATCAGCACCAGACCGAGCAGGAACAGGGTGTACGTATAGCCCTGCAGCGGACGGTGGTCACGCAGCACGACGACGATCAGGACGGCCAGTGCCATCCCCAGCCCGGTCCAGATCAGCTGGGTGAGCACGTCGTGGCGCGGCGGCTCCGGGATCAGGTCGATCCGGTGGATCATCGCCAGCCCGACACCGTTGAGCAGCAGCGCGCAGGGCAGCAGCAGCGGGTCGGCGTACGGGGCCCGCCAGCGGACGGCGATGTGCAGCCCGAGGCCCAGCCCGACCCACACCATCGCCACCGACAGCATTTCCGGCGGCAGCTTGCCGTCGAGGTTGAGGTGGACGAGCGCGTAGCCGGCCAGACCGATGAACTGGGCCACCAGGATCATCGCCAGCTCGACGTTGCGTCGCTTGCGGTGGACGACGACGGATTCTTCGGGGCCGGCCATCAGCAGTCTCCGTAGTCGGGCACGACCGGGGTGGGGGTCGGCACCGCCGGGGGTGGGGCCGACGGGGACGCGGCGTGCTGCTTGGCGAGTTCGGCGGCCTTCTGCTTGGCCTCCTCCTCGGCCCGGCGGGTCGCGTCGGCGGCGGCCGCGTCGGCCTGCGCCCGCAGCGTCCGACAGTACGTGGCGTTCTGGGCCAGTTCTGCGGTGCTGGCGTGCGCGGCGGGCAGTGACGCGACGGTGATGGAGTCGTGCACCTGCTGCTGGTAGCGGGGCGAGAGGTCGGCGATGGCGATGTCCTCGGTCTCGATCATCCGGCTGAGCTGCCAGGGGCCGATCGTCGCGTCGAAGCCACGGTAGATCGCGACCTTGCCGCCGTCGGCGCCGACGAAGTAGCTGTTGTGCCAGACCGCCCAGGTGCCGACCGCCGCGCCGGCGACGAGCAGCACGGCGACCAGGACGGAGATCAGCGTGACCAGCGCCCGGCGACGCACCGGCGGGTCCTCCCGGGGCGCGTAGCGCGCGTCCTCCGGTGTCATCCGCCGGGGGGCGGCGGTCCGGGTGGCGGCCCGGGCGGCGACCACCACCGGACGCGGCTCGATGTCATGGCGGGCCGGCATCATCTCGAGCGCCTGGGCCTGGCTCGCGACGTCCTCGGGGATCGGGCGGCCCTCGGCATCGACCAGCAGCGGGGCGACGAACTGGGCCGGGTCGAGCGGGATCTCCTGCGTACGCTCCGAGACCGGCGGGATGTCGCGGGTCGCGGCGGCCCCGACGGTCAGCGGCACGGCGTCCTCGGCCGACAGGGCCCCGCCGGTCGGCACGGCTCCGGTGGGCGGAGTGGCGCCGGCCGACAGGGCGTGGTTGTCCGGCACGGTTTCGCCGATGGGCGGGATGTGGCCGTTCGGCACGGCCACCACGTCGGCGAGGATGATGGTGATGTTGTCCGACCCGCCGGCGGCGTGGGCCGCGGCGATCAGCTGGGCGAGCGCGTCGGCCCGGTCCGGGACGGCGACCATCCGGGCCAGGTCCGTGTCGTCCACCAGGCCGCACAGCCCGTCGGAGCACAGCAGCAGCCGGTCACCGGCGGCGGCGTCGACCAGACCGACGTCCGGGTCGTTGTTCGGGGCGCCGTTGAGCACCCGCAGCAGCAGCGAGCGGTGCGGATGGGTGGCGGCCTGCTCGGGGGTGAGCCGGCCCTCGTCGACCAGTGACTGCACCCAGGAGTGGTCGTGGGTGACCCGGACGAAGCTGCCCCGGCGCAGCCGGTACATCCGGGAGTCGCCGATGTGGACCACCGCCAGGTCGTGGCCGTCGAAGGCGGCGGCGGTGACGGTCGTGCCCATCCCGTCCAATGCCGGGTTGTCGGCGGCGAGATCGGCGATCAGCTCGTTGGCGTCGTGGACCCGTTGGGTGACCCGGCTCAGCAGGTCCTCCCCGACCGGGGCGTCGGCGGCGCCGGACAACTCCTGGTCGAGGGCGCGCAACCGGGTCACGGCGACGGCGGAGGCGAGGTCGCCGGCAGCGGCACCCCCCATGCCGTCGGCGACCATCAGCAGGTGCGCGGAGGCGTAGCCGGAGTCCTGGTTGTTCTTGCGGACCAGCCCGATCTCGGAGTGTGCCGTGTATCGGAGGGACAGCGGCATACTCACGGCTCCAGTTTCAGGATCGTCCGTCCGATCCTGATCTCGTCGGCCGGCCCGATGATCGTGGCACCGGTGATCCGGCGCCCGTTCACGAATGTGCCGTTGGTCGAACCGAGGTCCTCCAGGTAGAGGCCGGAGTCACCGTTGACGACCCGGGCGTGGCGGGTCGAGACGTAGTCGTCGTCGAGCACGATGGCGCAGTCCGGCGACCGGCCGATCAGGGCGTACGTCCCCGCCTGGTCGACCTCCGCTGCCATGCCGAGGTGCGGGCCGTTGGTGACCACCAGCCGGGTCGGGGCCCGGAAGGGGGCCGGCGGTGCGGCCGACGCGACCGGCACCGGGGCGACCGGGGTGGCGCTGCGGGGAGCGCCGAGCCAGGCCTGACCGTCCGGCTCGGCGGCGCTGGGGAGCTCGGAGGCGGGCATCCGGCGGCCGAACAGGTCGGTGCGGATGACGTTGGCCGCGAGCAGGACGAAGATCCACAGCAGCGCGAGGTAGCCGATCTTGAGGCCGGCGAGGAGGATGTCCGACATCACTGGTCCGTGCCGGGGGAATGGATGAGCATCCGGGTCGACCCGATCTCGATGCGTGAGCCCTCGGCGAGGATGGCCTGGGTGACCCGTTGTCCGTTGACGATGATGCCGTTGGTCGAGCCGAGGTCGACGATCGTCACCTGCTGGTCGTCGCCGGTGCCCGACACCTTGATCTCGGCGTGCTGGCGGGAGATGCCCGGGTCGTTGATCCGCAGGTCGGCGCTGGTGCCGCGGCCGATGATGAAGCCCGGCGGGGTCAGTGGGTGTCGCATGCCGTTCACCTCGAGGACCAGCCGGGTGCGGTGCAGCGGGGTGGGGGAGGGCTGGCCGCCGGCCGGTCCGGCGCCGGCTCCCGCGTCCACGCCGGCGACCGCCTGGGAGAGGACGGTGAACCTGCCGGTGGGCAGCGAGGTGTCGAGCTCATAGGTGATGGAGATCGGGCCGTTGAAGATGTAGCCCTGGCTGGACGCGTGCTGTTTGAGCTCGGGGACGATCTCGCGGCTCAGCGTCTTGCCGTAGGGGGTGAGGCGTTCGTAGTCGTGCTGGGAGAGACACACGGTGAACTCGTTGGGGACCAGTCGGCGGTCGCGGGAGACGACCTTGGCCTCGGCATCGAGCTCACGCTGCAGGCGGGCGGCGATCTCCACCGGCTGCACGTCGCCCTTGAACGCGCGGGCGAAGGCGCCGCTGACGGCGCCCTCCAGCTTCCTCTCGAAGCGGTCGAAGACTCCCACCTTCAGTTCCTTCCGGCCGACTGCACATGGGTATCGCACCTCCGATCTTAGGCGTCGAGGCGTGCACTGCTGTGCTGGCGGGTCTGCGGTGGGCCTCGGCGGCGTGTCGGCGCGGCCTCACAAACGGTGTTCGGACCCCTGCCCGGGGCGCGACCGGGGCGGAGTCGCGGTGGCGTCGGGAAGGGGCTGGGGCGGCGGCGAGGGGGCGTCGGGAAGGGGCTGGGGCGGCGGTGAGGGGCGCTGGGAAGGGGCTGGGGCGGCGGCGAGGGGGTCGCTGGGTCGGCGGTGAAGCGAGGCCGCCGGGGTGAGGTGAGGCGTAACTTCCTCCAGCGCGGGATGCTGCGCCCTTGTGCTGCGGTGGCGAGGCGAGGTTGCTTGGGGTGAGGTGAGGCTGCTGAGCGCGTTGAGGCCGCTGGTGTGTTGAGGCCGCTGATGTGTTGAGGCGGCGGGCGGCGCTGCTTGGTGCTGTCGTCCCGGCGGACGTTCCTCGCATCTGTCGACGTTCGTGACGTTGACTGCCGGAGGTCCGTCGGCCGGTGTGGCGAAGGGCGGCGTACGCGAGGAGGGTCCGCTGACGTACGCGAGGAGAGGCGGTCCCGAGTCCGATGAGGAGGGGTGGCCCCGGATCCGATGAGGAGGGGTGGCCCCGGATCCGATGAGGAGGGGTGGTCCCGGGTTCGATGTAAAGGAGGGGCGACCCCGGGCCCGATTTGACTGTGTTCGCCATCGGTGTGCTATCTTTTTCCGGTTGCTACGGGCAGGGAAACCTGTGCGGATCACTCTTGCGCGAGTGGCGGAACGGCAGACGCGCTGGCTTCAGGTGCCAGTGTCCCTTGGGACGTGGAGGTTCAAATCCTCTCTCGCGCACCATGTGATGTTGCAAGACATCCCGGACGGGTGAACCTACATTGTGTAGGTTCACCCGTTCTTTTTTGTGCGTCCCGTCACCGGGCCGGAGGTGGTGTCATGACCGAGCAGGCGGCGAAGACCGGCGCCGAGCCGACCGTGTTGTCCGCGTTGGAGCAGAACTTCCCGCCGGACCGGCGCATCCTCGTGGACGACCTGGCCATCCGGGTGCTCCCGGCGGGGGCCCGGGTGCTCGTACGGCTCTCGAAACCCGTCATCGGGTCGTTGGTGCGGCTCGCTGAGCGGAGCTCGGACCGGGGCATGTGGGGCGGCCTGCTGTGCCGCAAGCGCTGGTTCGACGAGCAACTGCTGGGGTCCGTCGGCAGTGTCGAGCAGGTCGTCAACCTCGGGGCCGGGCTCGACACTCGGCTGTACCGGCTGCCCGCGCTGCGGTCGGTCCTGGTCTGGGAACTCGACCAGGCCGGGAACATCGAGCGGAAGCGCCGGTCCTTCACCCGTGCCCTGGGACGGATCCCGGCGAACATCGACCTGGTGGCGATCGACTTCGACCGGGAGTCGGTGGCGGACGTGCTGGCTCGGCGCGGGTACGACGCGGGGCGACGGACCTTCTTCATCTGGGAGGCCGTCACCCAGTACCTCACCGAGCCCGCGCTCGAGTCCACCTTCCGGTTCCTGTCGGGCGCCGCCCCGGGCAGCATTGTGGCCTTCACGTACGTCCACCAGGACTTCCTCGACGGGAAGGACCTGTTCGGCTGGAAGGCCGGGTACGACCGGTTCGTCCGCCCGCATGTCTTCCGGCACGGGATGCGCCCGGAGGGTCTCCCCGGCGAGCTGGCCCGCTGGGGCTACCGCCTCGTCGAGGACCTCGACTACAGCCGCCTCGCGGATCGGTACATCCCGGCTGGCAGGGACCTGACTGCGTCGGCGCTGGAGCACGTGGTCCTCGCCGAGAAGGTGTGAGCAGCTGCCCGCCGTTCTGTGTGGTCGCCGTTCTGCGCCGCTGTGTGGTCGCCGTTCTGCGCGGGTGCCGCTGTGCGTGGGCGTCGTTCTGTGCCGCTGCCCTTCCGTGCAGCCAGCCGCCGCAGTTCCATTCAGCCGCGCCCAGCCGGCACGCCGCATCGAAATGGGGATGCGGCGGGGAGCAGAAATGGCGGCGGCACAGCAGAACGGCTCGGCCGGGGCTGGGGCGGTCCAGTCAGCGACACCAGCAAGGATCGGCCGAGCGGGATCGGCCGGGGAGCATGACGGGGCACCGCTGTTCGGCCGGGGCCTCGCAGGGGTCCGCCGGGGCCGCCCGGTCGGGTCGGCCGGGGCCGCCTGGTCGGGTCGGCCGGGGCCGCCTGGTCGGGTCGGCCGGGGCCTCGCAGGGGTCCGCCGGGGCCGCCTGGTCGGGTCGGCCGGGGCCGCCTGGTCGGGTCAGCCGGGGCCTCGCAGGGGTCCGCCGGGGCAGCTCGGTCGGGGCCGCCCGGTCGGGTCAGCCGGGACATCCCGGTCGTATCTCAGGAGAACTGCTCCACCAGCGGCACGACGTCGGCGATCGAGTCCAGCACCCGGCTCGGCCGGAACGGGAAGCGCTTGATGTCCTCGCGTTGGGTGATGCCGGAGAGGACGAGGATGGTCCGCATCCCGCCCTCGAGGCCGGAGATCACGTCGGTGTCCATCCGGTCACCGATCATCACGGTGTTCTCCGAGTGGGCGCCGATCCGGTTCAGGCCCGAGCGCATCATGTACGGGTTGGGCTTGCCGCAGTAGTACGGCTCGATGCCGGTGGCCTTGGTGATCAGCGCCGCGACCGCGCCGGTGGCCGGCAGGATGCCCTCGGGCGAGGGACCGGTCGGGTCCGGGTTGGTGGCGATGAACTTGGCCCCGCCCAGGATCAGGTTGATCGCCCGGGTGATCGCCGGCAGCGACCAGGCCCGGGTCTCGCCGAGGACCACGTACTCGGCCTCCGTGTCGGACAGGATCATCCCCGACTCATGCAGCGCGGTGGTCAGACCCGCCTCGCCCAGCACGTAGACCGTGGCCCCCGGGGACTGGTCCGCCAGGAAGGCCGCCGTCGACAGCGCCGAGGTCCAGATGTTCTCCTCCGGCAGGTCGATGCCGCTGCGGGCCAGGCGTGCCCGCAGGTCGCGCGGGGTGAAGATCGAGTTGTTGGTGAGCACCAGGAAGCGACGCTCGGTCCGCTTCAGCGCCTCGAGGAAGTCGGCAGCTCCCGGGATCGGCTGGTTCTCATGGACGAGGACGCCGTCCATGTCGGTGAGCCAGCTGTGGACGGGGGTGTCGTGCATCGTGGCCCTCCTCGGGGCTGCTGCGGGTGCTGCCGGATTCGTTCGCTCCGCAGTATTCCAGCCTCGCCCGAGGTCACCGGGGAGGGGGTGTGGGCCCCGGCCCGGTGCCGGTGTGCCCTGTCTCCCCGGTGGACGTGGCCCGCTCCCCTGGAGCCGGCCCCGGTGGTCCCCTGGAGCCGGCCCGGTGGTCCCGGCGGCGTGGGCGACTTACTGTGGAGGCATCAACCATTCGTGAAGTGTTCAACTTCTTTCTGGAGGTCCCACAAGGACCTCAGGAGGTGCATGCACGGTGAAGCTCGCCGAACAACTCGTCGCTCAGCTCCAACAGGCCGGTGTCCGTCGCATCTACGGGATCGTCGGCGACTCGCTCAATCCGATCGTCGACGCCGTCCGCCGTTCCGGCGGCGCGGCCAACGGTGGGATCGACTGGATCCACGTACGACACGAGGAGGCGGCCGCCTTCGCCGCCGCCGCGGACGCCCAGCTCACCGGTGAGCTGGCGGTCTGCGCCGGTTCCTGCGGCCCGGGCAACCTGCACCTGATCAACGGCCTGTACGACGCCAACCGCTCCGGGGCCCCGGTGCTCGCGATCGCCTCGCACATCCCCAGCCAGCAGATCGGCACCGGCTACTTCCAGGAGACCCACCCGGACCGGCTGTTCACCGAGTGCTCGGTGTTCAACGAGATGGTCACCGACCCGACCGTCTTCCCGCGTCTGGTCGACTCCGCCATGCACCACGCCCTCGCCGACCATGGCGTCGCGGTGCTGACCATCCCCGGCGACGTCGCCGACAGGGAGGCGACCGAGCCGACCCCGGCCTGGCACGGCGTACGGCCCGCCGTCCTCACCCCCGACCCGGAGGCGCTGCGCGAGCTGGCCGACATGATCAACGCCGCCGAGCGGGTCGCGATCTTCGCCGGTGCAGGGGTGCAGGGCAGCCATGACGAGGTGATCGAGCTGGCCGAGAAGATCGGCGCCCCGATCGGCCACTCGCTGCGCGGCAAGGACTTCATCCAGTACGACAATCCGTTCGACGTCGGGATGACCGGCCTGCTCGGCTACGGCGCGGCCGCCGCCGGGATGGAGGGGGCCGACCTGCTCCTGTTGCTCGGCACCGACTTCCCGTACGACCAGTTCCTGCCGGACACCCGTACGGCGCAGATCGACCGGGACGCCGCCACGATGGGCCGGCGCACCGGCGTCGACCTCGCGGTGCAGGGCGACATGCTGCCGACCCTGCGCGCCCTGCTGCCGCTGGTGAGGCGCACCTCACGGCGCGGCTTCCTCAAGGAGATGCTGAAGAAGCACGAGAAGCTGATGACCTCGACGGTCGGCGCGTACGCCCACAAGCCGCTGCGCAAGCGTCCGATCCACCCGGAGTTCGTCGCGAACGTGCTGGACCGGGTCGCCTCCGAGGACGCCGTCTTCACCGCCGACACCGGCATGTGCAACGTCTGGACCGCCCGCTACCTCAACCCGAACGGGCGCCGCCGGCTGATCGGCTCCTTCCTGCACGGGTCGATGGCCAACGCCCTGCCGCAGGCCATCGGCGCACAGTTCGCCTACCCGGACCGGCAGGTGATCTCCGTCTCCGGCGACGGCGGCCTGGGGATGTTGCTGGGCGAGCTGGTCACGGCGCAGATGTACCAGCTGCCGATCACCGTGGTGGTGTTCAACAACTCCACCCTCGGCGTGGTGAAGCTCGAGATGCTGGTCAGCGGGCTGCCGGGGCACGGCACCGACGTGCCGCCGGTGAGCTACGCCGAGGTGGCGAAGGCGATCGGGTTCCACACCGACGTCGTCACCCAGCCCGGGCAGGTCGAGCCCGCCCTCACTGCGGCGCTGGCGCACCGGGGGCCGTCGCTGGTCGAGGTGATCACCGATCCCGACGCGCTGTCGCTGCCGCCGGCCGTCACCGGCGAGCAGCTGATCGGCTTCGCCACCGCGATGAGCAAGACGGTGCTCAACGGCGGTGCCGGCGAGGTCGTGTCGATGGCGCGGTCGAACATCCGCAACATCCCGCGCAGCTGGAAGTTGCGCTGAGCTCGAGGCGTGCTCGTCCGGCTCAGTCGCGCGTGAGCACCCAGGCGGCGGCCTCCTCGGGGGTCCCGACCTGCTCGATCCCCTCGGGCGCGGCCGGCCGCCGGACGATCACCACGGGGACGCCCAGGTCCGCCGCGGCCTGCAGCTTGGCCTCGGTGAGGCTGCCGCCGGAGTTCTTCGTGGTGAGCACGTCGATCCGCCGGTCACGCATCAGCGCGGTCTCGGACTCCGGATCGTACGGTCCGCGCTCGACCAGCACCTCCCAGTTGGTCGGCACCCACCAGTCGGCCTGGTCGACCAGGCGGACCAGCACGTAGCGGTCGGTCCAGGCGGCGTACGCGCGCAGGGACTTGCGGCCGGTGGTGACGAAGACCCGCGTCCCGAGCCGTCCGGCCACCGCAACCGCCTCAGCGGTGGTGTCCACCCAGTGCCAGCCGTCCGCGTCCGGGCGGGTCTCCCAGCCCGGACGCTGCAGCCGCAGCAGCGGGATGCCGGTCTCGTGGTGCGCGGCCGCGGCGTTGGCGCTGATCCGGGAGGCGAACGGGTGGGTCGCGTCGACCACCGCGGTGATCGCGTGTTCGCGTTCGTATGCCACCAGCCCCTCGACTCCGCCGAAGCCGCCGATCCGGACCTCGCCGGCCGGCAGCGCGGGGGTCGTCACCCGGCCGGCGAGGGAGGAGATCACCCGGACGCCCTGCCCGACCAGCAGGATGGCGAGCGTACGGGCCTCGCGGGTGCCGCCGAGGATCAGGACGGTCATCGGACCAGGCCTCGCGCGGCCAGATCGCCGGTCCCGGGCAGGTCGCCCCCGGCCACCGCACCGATGACGGTGACCGCCGGCGAGCCGATGCCGGCCGCGTCGACCGCGTCGGGCAGTTCGTCGAGGGTGGCGCGGACGACGCGCTGGCTGGCCAGCCCGGCGTCGGCGATGGTTGCGGCGGGGGTGGTCGGGGCCATCCCGTCGGCGAGCAGCCGGGTGCAGATCCGCCGCAGGGTGTGCACGCCCATCAGGACCACCAGGGTGGTGCCGGTGCGGGCCAGCGCCGCCCAGTCGACGGTGGACCGGGGGTCGCCGGGCGCGACGTGCCCGGAGACGACGGTGAAGCCCTGGGCGAGCCCGCGGTGGGTGACCGGGACGCCGGCCAGCTCGGGGGCGGCGATCGAGGACGTCACGCCGGGCACCACGCTGACCGGGATGCCGGCCTGGGTCAGGGCGATCACCTCTTCCCCGCCGCGGCCGAAGACGTAGGGGTCGCCGCCCTTGAACCGGACGACGTGGCGGCCGCGCCGGGCCTGGTCGACGAGGACCTGGTTGATGGTCTCCTGGGAGGTCTGTTCGCCGCGCGGGATCTTCGCCACGTCGATCACCTCGGCATGGGCGGGGATCTCGGCCAGGCACTCCTGCGGGGCGAGCCGGTCGGTGACCACGACATCGGCCTCGCGCAGCGCCCGCAGCCCGGCGACGGTGATCAGCCCGGGATCGCCCGGCCCGCCACCCACCAGGGTGACCCGGCCCCGCCCGGGCCCGGCGCCGGTCGGCTCGGCCGGGTCGGCCCGTGGCACCGCCGGGCGCGGGGCGATGACCAGGTCGTACGACCCCTGGGGGTCGGGATCATGGGTGACCAGACCGCGCTGGACGAGGTCCTTGACCGCGGTGGGCAGGTCCTCGACGGAGACGGTGACGTGCGCCCCGTCACGGACGAGGGCGGCGAGGTGGGCCGGCATGGTGGCGTCCAGCCCGGTGATCAGGACCTGCCGGCCGGCGACGTCGATCTCAAACACGGGCGGCCTCCACGAGGGCATCGGTGACGTCGGGCTCGCGGACGGCGACGCGGACCCAGGTGGGCCCCAGACCGGGGAAGGTGTCACCGCGCCGCAGCGCGAACCCCCTGTCCCGCAACCGGGCCCGGGTGGACGGGTCATGGGTGTCGGCCAGGACGAACGGGCCGGCGGCCGGGGTGACCACGTCCCAGCCCAGACCGGCCAGCGCCCCGACCAGGTGGTCGCGGTTGCGGCCGGTGCGGATGACGGCCAGCTGGGACTCGACCGTCGCCCGGTCGGCGGTGGCGGCGACCATCGCGGCCAGCGCGGGGCTGGACACCGACCACGGCGGCTGCTGGGCCGCCAGCCGGGCGATCAGCCGCGGGTCGCCGACGACGTAGCCGGCCCGCAGCCCGGCCAGTCCCCAGGTCTTGGTGAGCGAGCGGACCACCAGCAGGTCGTCCATCGCGGCGTCGATCTGGGTCTCGTGCTCCCCGGGCACGGCGTCCATGAACGCCTCGTCGATCACCACGATGCGTCCCGGCCGGGCCAGCTCGCGCAGCGCCTCGCCGTCGTGCAGGACGCTGGTGGGGTTGGTCGGGTTGCCGACCAGCAGCAGGTCGGTGTCCGGCAGCGCATCGACGTCCAGGGTGAACGGCGGGGCCAGGACGTGGCGCCGGGGCGTACGTCCCGCGGCGAGCAGCGCCGCCTCCGGCTCGGTGAACTGAGGATGCACCACCACCGGCCGGTCGCCGGGGACGGCCCGGGCGATCAGCGTGAACGCCTCCGCCCCGCCCGCGGTGGGCAGCACCATCTCCGGCGCGACACCGTGGAACGCCGCGATCGCGGCGCGGGCCGCGGTCGGGTCCGGGTAGGCGCCGAGGCCGGGCAGGGTCGCGGTGATCGCCGCCAGCATCCAGTCCGGCGGGCCGGGGAGACGTACGTTGACCGCCAGGTCGACCAGACCCTCGGCCACCTCGGCGTCGCCGTGGTGATCGAGGTCGGGGCGCGCGGCGGCGTACGCGTGCGCGGCGTCGCAGAACTCCTGGGCCAGCTGCGGGGCGCCGGCCCAGTGCACGTGCAGGTAGGAGGCGTGCACGTTCGGCGGCATCGCCGGGTCGGCCGGTGTCGTGGTAGTGCGGTGGAACTCGTGGCCGTGGGTGCCGTCGGCGTCGCGGTAGCCGAGGACCAGCTTCGGCCCCATCGCGGCCGTCGCGTCGACCGCGCCGACCATCGGGTGCCCGTCGACCTCACGGCACAGGTAGAGCAGGCCGGCGCACTCGCCGACGGTCGGGGTGCCGTCGGCGATCGCCGCGCGGATCGAGGCGATCATCGTCGCGTTGCCCGACAGGCCTTCGGCGTGCACCTCGGGGAAGCCGCCGCCGAGGTAGAGGCCGGCGGTGTCCGGCGGCAGCGTGGCGTCCTCGAGCGGGTCGAACTCGACCGGCTCGCAGCCGGCCGCCTCGAGCAGCTCCGTCGTCTCGGCGTACCGGAAGGTGAACGCGCGCCCACCGGCGACCGCGATCCGCGGTCGGGTCGGCGCCCGGTCATCCGCGACCCGGTCCGGCTGATCGGCCGGGGACCGGGGCGGGTGCACCTCGGCGGCCGGGTCCCACGGGCGGACGGACAGCCGGGGGGCGGTCATCGCGATCTTCACCACCCGGGCCAGGTCGACGGTGTCGGTGATCCGCCGGGCCAGCGCGTCGAGCGCCTCCAGCGCTTCGTCGCGCTCGGCGGCCGGCACCAGCCCGAGGTGGCGGGACGGCACGTGGATCGCCTCGTCGCGCGGCAGCACGCCGAGCACCGGGATGCCGAGCCGGCGCAGGGCCCGCCGGACCTCCTCGGCGTGGCGGGGGGAGCCGGCCTTGTTGAGGATGATGCCCTCGACCTTCACCCCCTCCTCGAACGCCGCGACGCCCGCGACGGTGGCCGCGATCGTACGGGAGGCGTGCGAGATGTCGACGGTGAGGATGACCGGGGAGGAGGTCAGCTCGACGACGTGCGCGGTCGAGGCGAAGCCCTCGGTCTCCGCCTTGCCGTCGAACAGGCCCATCGCGCCCTCGATGATCGCGATCCGGGCCGGCGTCGGGTGCTGGGCGCCGTGCAGCAGCAGCGGGACGATCCGCTCCTCGCCCTGCAGCCAGGGGTCAAGGTTGCGGCCCGGGCGGCCGGTGGCCAGCGCATGGTAGCCGGGGTCGATGTAGTCCGGGCCGACCTTGAAGCCGGCCACGTCGAGCCCGTACGGCTCGCGCGACAACGCGGCCATCAGCCCGGTCGCGACCGTCGTCTTGCCCTGCCCGGAGGCGGGTGCGCCGATGACGACGCGGGCCAACGGGACGGCGGGGATCTCGTCGGTCACCATCCGCTGCTCGTTCACCACTCGATGCCCTTCTGGCCCTTCTGGCCCTGGTCGAACGGGTGCTTGACCTTGGTCATCTCGGTGACCAGGTCGGCCACCTCGAGCACCTCGGGGGCACAGTTCCGCCCGGTGATCACCACATGCTGGGTGCCGGGGCGGTCCCGCAGGGTCTCGGCGACCTCGACCGGGTCGATCCAGCCCCAGGTCATCGGGTAGGTGAACTCGTCCAGCACGTAGAGCGTGTGGCGTTCCTCGGCCAGCCGGCGCCTGATCTCCGCCCAGCCCTCCTGGGCGGCCAGCGCGTGGTCCTGGTCGGATCCTTCCTTGCGCGACCACGACCAGCCCGAGCCCATCTTGTGCCACTCGATCGGCCCGCCCCGGCCGGTGTCGGCGTGCACGTCCCGGAGCGTCTCGAGGGCGGTCTGCTCGCCGATCCGCCACTTGGCGGACTTCACGAACTGGAAGACGCCGATGTCCCAGCCCTGGTTCCAGCCGCGCAGGGCCAGGCCGAAGGCCGCGGTCGACTTGCCCTTGCCGGCGCCGGTGTGCACGATCACCAGCGGCCGGTTGCGGCGCTGCCGGGTCGTCAGTCCGTCGGCGGGCACGTTCAGTGGCTTGCCCTGCATGTCAGGCGGCCTTTCGTCGTTGGTCGAGGGGGCTGAGACGGTCCTTCACGGTGTCCACGATGGTACGACCGGCCACTGACACCGCGTCGCGGCCGACCTCGCCCAGGTCGACGAGGTCGGCGCCCATCGTGGCGGCCAGCGCGCCGGCCAGGCCCATCCGGAAGCGGCCGGTCTCGCAGTCGATCACCACGGTGTCGTACGCGGCCAGGTGCGCGGACACCCGGCGGGCGCGGGGGAGCGCGTCGGGCCCGGCGGTGGCCCGCCCGTCGGTGACGACGACCAGCAGCGGGCGCCGCCGTGGATCGCGGATCCGCTCCCGGCGCAGCACGTCGGCGGCCATCGCCAACCCCTCGGCCAGTGGCGTACGTCCCCCGGCGGGCAGCTCGTCGAGGCGTCGGGCGGCCGCCTCGACCGAGGAGGTCGGTGGCAGGGCCAGCGTCGCCGCCGTGCCCCGGAAGGTGACCAGACCGACCTTGTCGCGGCGCTGGTAGGCGTCGAGGAGCAGGCTGAGGACGGCCGTCTTGACCGCCTCCATCCGGCGCCGCGCGGCCATCGAACCGGAGGCGTCGACCACCAGCAGGACGAGGTTGGACTCCCGGCCCTCGGTGACGGTGCGGCGCAGGTCGGCGGCGGTCAGCCGCAGCGTCCCGGTGGAGCGGCCCCGGAGGGCCTGGTGCGGTGCGGCGGCCCGGATGGTCGCCGGCAGGTGCAGGGTGCGGCCCTCGAGGCCGGCCCCGACCGTACGTCCCTGGCTGGTGATCGCCCGGGACCGTCGGCCCGCGTCGCCGGCGCCGACCCCGCGCGCCTCCAGCCGCCGGGTGCGGTAGGGCTGCCCGGCCCCGGCGAGGACCGGGCGCGGCGCGGTGCCATCGGTGTCCGGGCCGTCCGGGCGGTCCTCGGTCGGGCGGTCCTCGGCCGGGTCTGCGGCGTCCCGGGGCGGCCGGGTGGCCGGACCGTCGGGGTGGCCCGGTCCCGCGGGGTCGTCGCGGCCGGTGGGCCCGGGATCAGGCTCGGTGGAGCCGGGATCGGTCGGGTCCGGCGGGGTGTCGGGGTCCGGGCCTGGCGGGGTGTCGGGGTCGTCCGGGTCGTCGTCCAGATCGGCCAGCAGGCGGTCGAGCAGGTCCTCGTCGAGGCCCGGCGCGTCGAACGGGTTGCGGCGTCGGCGGTGCGGGAGCGCGAGCCGGGCGGCGGCGCGCAGGTCGTCCTTGGTGACCCGGTCGCGGCCGTTCCAGGCGGCGTGGGCGGCCGCGGCGCGGGCGGTGACGATGTCGGCACGCATCCCGTCGACCTCGAAGGCCGCGCAGATCTCGGCGATCTTCAGCAGCGCCCGGTCACCGAGCAGGACGCGGTCGAGCCGCTCCCGGGCAGCGGCGAGCCGGGCCCGGGTCGCCTGCTGCTCGGTGTCGTACGTCGCGGCGAAGGCGTCGGGGTCCTGGTCGTACGCCAGCCGGCGGCGGACCACCTCGGCGCGCAGGGCGGGGTCACGGGGGGCGGCGACCTCGACGGTGAGGCCGAACCGGTCGAGCAGCTGCGGGCGGAGCTCGCCCTCCTCCGGGTTCATCGTGCCGACGAGGACGATCCGGGCGGCGTGGGAGATGGAGACACCGTCGCGTTCGACGGTGTTGCGGCCCATCGCCGCCGCGTCCAGGAGCAGGTCGACGAGATGGTCGTGCAACAGGTTGACCTCGTCGACGTACAGCAGGCCGCGGTTGGCGTCGGCGAGCAGGCCCGGTTCGTAGCGGACACGCCCGGTGCCCAGGGCCTGCTCGAGGTCGAGGGACCCGATCACCCGGTCCTCGGTGGCACCGACCGGCAGCTCCACCAGCCGCGCCGGACGGGTGGTGGCCATCGGGTCGGCGCCGTGCGGTCCGTCGGGGCAGCGTGGATCCGGGGCGAGGGGATCACAGCCGAACCGGCAGTCACTGATCACCTGCTGGGCGGGGAGCAGCTCGGCCAGCGCGCGGACCGTGGTGGACTTGGCCGTGCCCTTCTCCCCGCGGACCAGGACGCCGCCGATCGCCGGGGAGATGGTGGTGAGGACGAGTGCCAGGCGCATGTCGTCGGAGCCGACGACGGCCGAGAACGGATAGGTGCGCAAAGGGGCCTCCGTGCGGGTGCCTCGCCCGCGGTCGTGGGACGGGCGCACGGGGGCGTACGGCCCGGCGCCCGGCGATGCCCTGACTCGACCCCCTGAGGGGCCTCACAGTGGCGGGACCGTTCCGGATTCTCACCGGATTCCTCGCCGGGTGCTGGGCTGATCCTAGCGGTGGTCGAGTGATCCGAGGAGCCGTGGTTCGGTGGGGACACCGGCGAGCGGGTCGATGCTTTCCGTCGAGAGTGAGCATGTCAACGGCCGGGTCGGATCGCGGGGAGGTCACGTCCCCCCGTGGCAGATCGCATCGCAGACACCGGGGTGGTCTGGGGCAGTGAGACTAACGTCACACTGCAGGGCTCTGGATTTCTGGTGTCGCTGGTCGGTTCTGCCCAGTACTGTTCCGCCGATGGCATCGGGGGAGGGGTTGGCTGGGCACGAGGTCGTGTGCCCAGCGATCGCACTGGCATGGGCTGCGTCGCGGATGGCGGCCGGAGCCTCGTCGCGCGCTCGGGAAGGATGACCCGGCGCTGACGGCGTGACCGTTCTTGTGCCCTACCCGGCCGGTGTCGTGGCGACCGTGTGGGTGGGGATGGGGAGGTCACCGCGCGGTGCAGCGGGGGCGATTCCTGTTCGCCCCTGAGCCTTGGCTGTTTCCGCAAAGGCGGCCGAGGATTCCTGTGCTGCATCGTGTGTAGAAAAATGCTGGGCCAGGGCGGTCGTGATGTGACGGGCGCGAGGTCCGTCGTTGACACCGACCGGGTATTTTTCGGGCATTTTCCTGAGGTTGCCGATCAGCTCTTTGTTGACTTTTGGCCCTATTTCGAATCGATGCAGGGAGCCGATTTCGATCACGGCATTCCAGGTTTTGAATCATTTCTGTCTGGGGT
Organism: Raineyella sp.; assembly: GCF_034933565.1. Classification (NCBI taxonomy): domain Bacteria; kingdom Bacillati; phylum Actinomycetota; class Actinomycetes; order Propionibacteriales; family Propionibacteriaceae; genus Raineyella; species Raineyella sp. Next base: position 42,462 of record NZ_JAYFNG010000029.1, on the reverse strand, counting down.
AGGGGTAGTGGATTCTACTTCTTATTCCTTTTTTGCGGTCGTCTGGGCCGATTGCGTGGATCTATGTGGAGGGGGCTGGCGATGGGGTCAGGAAGGTTGGGCGGGATCAAGAAGAAGGAGAGTTGGGGGACTCGCGTCACCCACGGGATTCTTCTGCTTCTGGTTGTGGTGTTGACGTTCAATTTTGTTGAGCCGGGTGTGAAGGCGGTTGCGGCGCCGCCAGCCGCGGCGAAGAAGTTTGATACGAATTACAAGCTTGATCCCCTCAGGTCAGCCGACGTGCAGCAGCGAGCTGCCGTGACGCAGCAGACCGGTGTTTCTCCGCAGCCGATGGTTGAGGATCCGAAGGGCCGTCGGTCTGAGGATGTCAGCAGGCGTACTGCTTTCACCTCCACGTATGTCAACAATGATGGCACGAAAACGATGGAGTATTCGGCCGATCAGCGCAATTACAAGGATGGATCGGACTGGAAGGCGATTGACAACTCCCTCGATCCGGTGGTGCGGCAAGCGCCTGCCCCCACCTTGTGGCAGAGGGTGAGCGGCAGGCAGCCGAAGGCGCCGGATCCTGAGCAGTTCACGGGCAAGGCCGGCACGCTGAGTGCCGACATCAAACCGCTCTCGGAAGGCGTCACGGTAGGTGTTGCTGGCAGGACGATTGCGATGCGGCCGGTCGGCGCGCACGATGTCAAGCCGGTCCGGGAAAACAGCACGAGCGTCATCTACAGGGAGGCGTGGCCGAACATCGACCTTGAGTACGAGTTGCGCGGCGAATCGGTCAAAGAGATCATCATCCTGAAGAACAGGGATGCCCGGACCAGGCTCGATTTTTCGGTGACAGGTGGCAGGGTCGTCAATCATCCGTCGCGGCAGGGTGAGTTGACGGTGGAGGGCCTGCCTGCAGAGTACAGTTTCAGTGCTCTCACGTTGGGCCTCCAGGATCGGGGGGTGATCAGTGAGGCGCGTGTCACGCAGGCGCCGACCGAGAAGGCGGACGGCATCACGATCTCGCTGGACAGCGATTGGATGAAGGCGCAGCCGGCGGGTTCATTCCCGATGCGCATTGACCCGAGCCTCGGGAAAGACGCGACAAGTTACCGGATGTTCAAATCCGATGGCTACAGTTGCGACCGCAGTAATTGCTATGCAAACATTGGGGCGTTGTACGACAACGGCTGGAAGAGCTGGCGGTCCTACATCAATTTCCCGTATGACGACCTGGCGGGGAAAAAGATTCTGAACGCAACTCTGCACGGCTACTTCAAGGCTGGTATCGGGGGTGATGTGTACGGTCGGTGGATAAATATGGGGCATGCCAACTGTACTGGCTACTGGTGCCTAGGGACACAGGTCGGCACCACGAACCAAGCGGCCGACTTCGATATTGACTTCACCGGCGGACTTCAACAGGTCATCAACAACAGCGACTGGGGTGCCACCTGGAGCCTTTGGGGCGAGGAGGGCAACTATACGACGTACAAGCCGTATCAGAACATTGTTGCCTACATCAATTACGATTCCCCCACACCAGAGGCGACGGCTATCTCACCCGCCGACGGGCAGGTCGTCATCGATACCCAGCCGACGTTGAAGGCCAGCCCTGTCACCGATCCGGACGGTCCGGTGCAGTATCGGTTCAGTGTCGCGACGAATACCGACGGCAAGACCGGCGCGGTCATCAACTCGGACTGGAGCGAAAGCCCCACGTGGTCGATTCCGGACGGGGTGCTCCAGGACGGCTCCTCGTATTACTGGCGGGTGTACACGCGCGACACGACGGCGACGGGTCAGCAGACGGAGGGCGGGGTCCATCGGTTCAGGGTTGACCTGCGTGCCGGCAAGGACAGTACGCAGAGTTATGACACGATTGGCCCGGTCGGGACGGATCTGGCGACCGGTAACGCGACGTTGTCGGCTGCCACGCACAGCATGAACGCGCTGGGCGGCAGTATCGGATTGGGCCTCACCTACAACACGCCCAACAGGGCGAAGAAGGGGCTGGTCGGCGAATACTGGAATGTTGCCCCTAATTATGCGTTCGGTGGCGGTGCGCCGTCGACGCAGCCGAGTCTGACCAGACGCGATCAGAATATCGATTATGGCTGGGGTGCGGGGTCTCCGGCCAGCAATATCGGGTCCGATTGGTTCTACACCCGGTGGACAGGCCGGTTTGTGGCGCCTGCGACGGGTAGCTATCAATTCGGTGGCGACAACGATGACGCGATGCATGTGTGGGTGAATGATGTCGATGTCTATGACAACGCGTACAGTGGCGGTGGTGTCCAGTACGGGGGCCAGGTCAGTCTGCGGGCAGGCCAGGTCGTCCCGATCCGGGTGGACTATTTGGAAGCGACGGGAGCGGCGACGGCGCGTCTCTATGTCAAGGGTGCGGTGAGCGAACAAGTGGTGCCGCAGGACTGGCTCTACACGAACGTGTCGAATCAGTCACCGTCGTACGGCCTGAAGGGGCGCTACTACACCGACGATTCAAATGCCCACGATCTTGATGCGGCGGCCGCCGATCCGTCTCGGTTGATGTTGGCGCGCCGGGATCCGGTGATGAACCTGAATTTTGGTGCCGGTAGTGCTGCGCAGGGGCTCCAAGCGGACAACTTCATGGCCCGGTGGACGGGTTACCTCACGGTGCCGACGGCTGGGGACTACACGTTGGGAGCGTTGTCCGACGACGGGATCCGGATCAAGGTGAACACCGGCGCCTGGCAGACCGTGGTGGACCGGTGGCAGGATCAATCCGGTACCTTCTGGGGTAACAGCGTCTCGCTCCCGGCGAACACCGCGGTGCCCATCCAGATCGACTGGTACGAACACGGTGGCGCTGCCGCTGTCGATTTGCGGATCCAGGGGAACGGATTCGGCGATCAGGAGATTCCTGCGACGTGGTTGACGCCTGGCGCCGCGGTGGTGCCGGACCAGTGGCAGCTCGGTGTCGATGTGGACGGCAACGTCGGCTACGAACGGTTGCGCGCCTCGAACAACTCGGTCGTCCTCGACGACTCGACCGGGAGTACCCACGAGTACACCTACACCGACGGCGGATACAAGCCCCCGGTCAACGAAGATGGCAACCTGTCGAAGAATCCCGACAACACCTACACGTTCATCGATGCTGACGGCCAGACATACCTCTTCGATGCCGCGGGAAAACTGACCTCGCTCACGTCACCGGCTGACGACCGTCAACCGGCCGCATTGAAATACACCTACGCGGGCGATCCGTCTCGGCTGGTGCGGATCGAGGATGGTGTGACCAGTGCCCGCTTCGCCACGGTGTACTACAAGGGCATCAACGACGAGAACAACATCTGTGACAAGAACGGGACGAACAACCCGTCCAGCATGCTCGGCCTGACATCGAGCTTCGCGGACGCGCCCGCCGGGGAACTGTGCGCGTTCACGACCAGCGATGGCGACGTCACGAACCTCTACTACGACACCAACGGCAATCTTGTCCGGATCGTCGCCCCCGGCGGTCAGATCACCGATTATGCCTACGATGCTGTCGGGCGGATCACGAGTATTCGCGACGGGGTGGCGGCGGATGCGATCGCGGCGGGCGTGCGGGCCAACGACGCGACCCTCACCTCCGAACTGTCCTACGACAGCCTCGGGCGCATCACGGCGGTGAAGGCCCCCGCAGCTCAACCCAACGACACCCGCCTTGAGCACACCCTCACGTATGCGCCCGGCACGACGGCGATGCACATCACGGGTGCGGCCGAGCCGAACGGGTTCAGCAAGCGCATCCGATATGACTCACTGCTCCGCACGACCAGCGAGACCGATCTCACCGGTAAGACGAATACCACCGAGTGGGATCCGGTGAAGGATCTGCAACTGTCGGAAACCGATGCGACGGGTCTCACCAGCACGACGATCTATGACGGTGAGGACCGGCCGACCGATAGCTACGGGCCCGCGCCGACGGGCTGGTTCGGTGCCGACCGCCGGCCGGTGGCGGCACAGGCACCCAATGTGCCGCACACCTCGACCGGCTACGACGAGAACATCAACGGTTTCTCGACAAGCTGGTATAACCTCAAGAGCACCACCATGACCATGTCCGGCCCGCCGGTCCTGAATCGACTCGGCTACGCCGGCCCGACCGCTCCGGCGAACTCCAACCCGGCGAACACCCGGTTCGACTATCAGAGCTCTACCTTGCCGATCACGCCCGACACCAGCATTCCGGGCGTCGATGGGTACGGACTGAGAGCGACCGGGAAGATCACCTTCCCCAGCACGGGCACTTACACCTTCAAGGCGTGGTCCGACGACAGTCTGCGGTTCTCGGTTGATGATCACGTGCTGATTGACAACTGGGGAACGAAGACGGACGGGAACGCTCAGAACAACTGGACCGTAACGTTTGATGCGACTGCGGGGAAGTCTTATCGTGTCGCGGTCGAGTATGGGCATGTGGGCACGCCAGGTTCCTTCGACATCTTCCTCTCAGGCAACGGCATACCCAATGAGAGCGGATTTACGATCGGCACGCGTGATTGGGGCCCGTGGCTCAGGCCCGGCTACAGCCTGACCACCAGCGCGACCGGCTACGACGCCCAAGCGGGCAACGTCACGAGCACGACGCAGTATGCGAATCCGGCGTACGGGCAGGTCGCCAGCACCACATTGGATCCGGCCGGTCTGAACTACACCGCCCAGGCCGGCTACGAGGCCCCGGGAGCGGGTTTCCTGCGCCAGATCTCGAAGACGCTGCCGGGTGGGGCGCAGACCAGCTACCGTCACTACGGCGCCAACGACACGGCTGACAACCCGTGCACGCCGACGGTCGAGGCATTCCACCAGGCCGGGCAACCCAGGGGAAAGACCGAGCCGACCGGGCGTACGACCGAGACGATCTACAACGAGTCCGGCGAGGTGGTGGCGACCCGCTACAACAATGACCCGTGGACCTGCACCCATTACGATGCGCGGGGTCGGGTCACGACCACCACGGTCCCGGCCCGCAGCGAGAACGGTCAGACGCTGCCGGGACGGACGATCACCAACGACTACGCGGTCGGCGCCAACCCGCTGATTACCGCCACGACCGATGAGGCCGGCACGATCACCGTGGAGAACGACCTGCTGGGCCGCCCCCTCAAGTACACCGACGCGACGGGCAGGGTCACCACCAACACCTTCGACCTCTACGGGAAGTTGATCAGCCGTACCAGCCCGGTGGGTACCGAGACGTTCGAGTACGACTCCTTCGACCGGTTGACCACACAGAAGCTCGACACGGCCACGATGGCGAGCGTGACCTATGACGAGTTCAGCCGGATCCAGAAGGTGGACTACCCGGCCGGTCTGAGCCTGTCCAGTATCACCCGCGACAGCCTCGGCCGGGAGAATGGGAACACCTACACGCTGTCGGGTGGCCAGACCCTGGCCGACCAGGTGACCCGTTACACCAGCGGTGACATCAAGAACGGCACCGAGCTCGGGGTCGCGAAGTCCTACGCCTATGACAAGGCGGGCCGGTTGACCGGCGCGACGATCGGCAACAACGCCTACGCCTACGGCTTCGGCGCCCAGGACACGAGTTGCCCGGCCACGCCCGGGTATGACGCGGGTAAGGACGGCAACCGGACCAGCCAGAGCGTGAACGGGCAGGCGACGACCTACTGCTACAACAACGCCGACCAACTGATCGCCAGTAGCGATTCGACGCTTACCAGCGCGCAGTACGACAGCCACGGGAACACCACCAGCTTGGGTGATGCGACACACCGCACCGATCTCGGCTACGACGCCGGCGACCGGAACACGGCCATCACCTCCGCCACGACCCAGACGCTGTTCACCCGTGACGCGCAGAACCGCATCATTGCCCGCGAACACCGGCAGAACGGCGCCACGACAAGCCTCGTCAAATACGGCTTCACCGGTGGTGGGGACACCCCCGACTTCCTGACCGACGCGAGCGGGACCGTCAAGCAGAAATACCTCGCCCTGCCCGGCGACGTCCTGGCCACGATCACCACCGGCGCGACCGGAGCCGATGCGGCCACCTACAGTCTGCCGAACCTCCACGGTGACGTGTTCGCGACCGTCAACGCTCTTGGTGCCCTGCTCAGCGTGTTCATGACCGGCCCCTTCGGGGAGATCCTGCGCACCCCGATCAGCCAACCCACCGGTGCCCAGGGTGTGACCGCTACGCCGCGCAACACCGCCGACGGCACCACCTACGGCTACCTCGGCCAACACGAGAAGCTGACCGACACCGACACCAGCCCCATCGCCGGCGGCATCACCCAAATGGGCGCCCGCCTCTACATCGCCACACTCGGACGATTCCTGTCGATCGACCCGAAAGAGGGCGGCACCGACAACAACTACGCCTATGCGAATGATCCGGTCAACCAATTCGATCTTGACGGAACCGGTATCCTGGACTTTCTGGTGAAGAATCGGGGAGTGATCTCAATGGGGCTGGGGATCGCCACAACAGTAGGCTGTATCGTGGGCGGGCTCATTACTTGTGCGGCAGTCACGGCGGTGGCCTGGGGAGTCCGGACTGTCACGACCGTGGCAGCAGCGCATCAACAGGGCGGGACATGGGGACAGGCCATACGACGCAGCGGACGAACCATCGCCGCCGACACTATCTGGACCGCAGCCTCCTTTGGCCTCGGCTTCGCAGGGCGATACGCGCAGTTCGGCAAGTCGTACGTTTCCAGAGGCCGGAAGAAAGTAGCAACGGCGGCATACAGAGAATTCACCGGAGGTCGATGGCACCGTCGCGCGGTCATCACAGCTTTCACGAGCGGGGGGACAGTGGCTTGGACATATGGTAACTGGCGAAAGAATGGGGGTTCTGTCGCCAAGCTGTATTCAAGTTGGCAGACAGGTTGGCAGAGTACTCGTCGTCGAAACCTTCGATATCGGCACTGAGAGGAGAATTTGATGGAATTGAATTTTTGCGGGAGAAGGTTTCTGTCAACTCTCCCCATTCCGGGGGTTAGAGGGATCTTCATTTATCCGGCTGCGGCATTCGGCGTGGCTGCGCTGATGAGTCGAGCGTGGACTCTGGGGGTGGCCCTGGTGGCTTTGGCATTAATTCTCTATTTCTTCTTCGTTGGAGACATTTCGATAATATTGAGTGAGGCTGATTTGAGGAAATTCTGGTTTCGACGGGTTCCTCGATCGAGGATCTGCAAGGTTCAGCTCGCCTGTTACTTGGTTACGGAACTCCTTCTCAAGCGTTATCTGGGGTACGTGGTTCTCGACGATGGCAGTTTTGTATTGCTTGAACCTCTGGATGCATGGCCCTATCAGCGTCGCCGTCAGAACTCGCGTGCGATGCGGCAGGCTAGGGAAGTAGCTGAATGGGCGGGGGTGTCGCTCGAAGTAATTGATGACCTCGAGATGTCGCCGAACCTATTTTAGGTCATTGGAGAAATGTTTCGGAAGATTGGTGCTCCCTGTCAACTCCTAGGGCATCTCGAAGAAAAGTAAAATTTTTCTCCCATGGAATTAAGCGAAAGAGGGTGCGGCATGGGTGGAGGTCCCGCTCGAAGTGATTGATAGATTTGATCTATTGATCTGATGCGTCGAAATGTTGTGGGTGTCTGTTCGGGATGATCGATAGGGCCCCTGTGGGGGGCGCGAACTCTGGCGACCCAGAGCGCGGCATTATTAGAAGTTTGAAAGTGGGGTTTGGGGATGAGTTCTCCCGAGTCGGCTGGGCCGCTTGATTCTACTGAGCCACGTCGTATTCTGCCCTTGATATTTGTCATGATGCCGTCGTGGGCGGCGCTAGCGTGCTTGTGGTTGTACTTCGCGATCAACATCACCTTCGGAATTGTGGTGCTGGGATGGGGGATCGTGTTCGGGTGCTACTATGCGTCTCGCTGGCTCGGCTTCCTCGGCAGATGGAAGGCGACCACGCAGGATGGTGGGGATCCCGGCAAGATCAGCATCTTCCACTTCCTTAGCCGCCCGTACCTCACCGCCTGCGTTCACGGGGCGGGAATCCGCTCTGGGGAGGGTCTCTGGTACTCCATGGAGATGCTTCCGTACTACCTGATGGCGCTGACCATGGTGGCTATTTTTGTCTTCATGGCGGTCACGACAGTCATCGATCTCGTTCGGTGAGGGGGTGTCCCTGAGGTTGACCCCGATTCCTGGACACTGACCAGGCGGGACCCGCGTGTTCGCGGGCTTGTCGGGGAGGATGTCCGTGATGGGCACGAGTAAGAAGAAGAGGGCGACGTATACGCCCGAGTATCGGCGTGAGGCCGCGCACCTGGTGATCGATACCGGGCGGATGGTCGCCGCGGTCGTGCGGGAGATCGGGGTTGGCGAGCAGTTGCTGGGCCGGTGGGTGCATGCCGAACGCGCCCGCACGGGCGGGGACGCGCCGTTGGATGTCGACGAGCGGGCCGAGCTGGAACGCCTGCGTCGCGAGGACCTGGAGCTGCGGATGGACAACGAGTTCCTGGGAAAAGCGGCGGCCTTCTTCGCCTCGAAGCAGAACCCGAGGAGCGGTTCGCGGTGATCGAGGCGGAGAAGGCCGGCCCCACGCCCTTGACGATCTCGTGGATGTGCATGCTGCTCGGTGTGGACCGGCGCCGGTTCTATGAATGGCGTGCCCGGGTCGCCGCGGGCCCGTCGGCCCGGCAGCAGAGGGCCGCGGAGCTGACCGCGCAGATCGTCGCGTTCCATGCCGCCTCGGACGGCACGTACGGGGCGCCCCGGATCCGCGCCGACTTGTAGGATGCCGGTGTTGTGGTGTCGCGGAAGACGGTCGCGAAACTGATGCGTGACCAGGGGATCGCAGGGATCAGCCCGCGCACCTGGCATCCGGCGACCACCGTGCACGGGGAGGACCCGTTCCCGGTCCCGGACCTGGTCGAGAGGGAGTTCGACCAGGGTGAGCGTGATGTCGCCTGGTTCAGCGACGTCACGTACCTGCGCACCGGTGAGGGGTGGGCGTACCTGTGCGTGGTCCGGGATGGGCACACCCGCCGGGGCCTCGGCCGTCACGTGGCGGACAGCATGCATACCGATCTCGTCGAGCACGCGCTGCGGCAGGCCGTCGCCCTGCGTGGGGAACTGCCCCGGAAGGTGATCTTCCACGCGGACAGGGGCAGCCAGTACACCGGCGGGCAACTGGCCGACGTCGCTCGCGAGCTCGGCGTGCTGCGATCGATGGGGCGCACCGGGGTGTGCTGGGACAACGCGGCCGCGGAATCGTTCTGGTCGGTCTTCAAGAACGAGTACTACGACCGGCACGTCTTCGCCACGATCGACGCCGCCCGCCGTGGCTCCTACGCGTGGATCGACGGCTGGTACAACGCCCGCCGACGCCACTCCGGCATCGGCTACCTCAGCCCGCTAGAGTACGAACGCCGCCAACTCGCACTGGCAGCCTGACCAACCAACCACCTGTCCGGGATCCGGGGTCAACCTCAGCTGGCATCGGTTGCGCCGTTGTTGCTGGGGCACTGGCCGGTGCCGCCATTGGTGCGGGCACATATGCTATTCAGGCGAGGAGCGCCTTCTCTTGGAGCGGATTGGGTAAGGCCGCAGCGCGCGGCGCAGTCAAGGGAGCAATTACCGGGGCAATCGGCGGGGTGATGGGCGCGGTTGGCCGAGGAGGTCAAATTGCATCAAAGGCGGCCAGATATAGAGGCGAATGGTCGGGCTATTCGTTAGGAAGAACAAATCGCAGTGCGGCGCATATCGCTGGAAGACTGTGCAGATTCAGAAGTCACGGACTTCGAGGCATGCGGGGGCCCGCCGGTAAAGCGGACGGAAGGTACGCCGGCAAGCGCGTCATGAATTTCGAGCGGTTTGAAACTCCTCCGTTGTCGAAGAAATCGTTCGGCTGTTCCCAACAGATTTGCAGACGGACATCTTGTTGTGAGCCGGTTCTGGTGAGAGGGGTAGGGGCTGTGGCGGCTGTAGAATTATCGGGACTGTTAAGGGAGGGGTCACGCGTCGAGATCGACCGAGGTAAGGGGTGGGCCGAGCTGCGACTATTGCAGCTTGTCGACGCAGAACGGGGTGAGCCGATAAATGAATGGTTCTACGTATTCGCGTGTAACCGCTACTACTTCGAAATGAAGGTGCCCACTGACTTCCCGGGACAGGGAAGCGCGTTCCTCATTCAAGATGAGCTTGACATTGGAACGTTAACCGAATTTGCTCGTAGGAAAGTGCGAGAGCTTGACTTCAAGGACTGGGGCGACTTCTACGGGGAGATGGTCAAGGAGTTCGTCCATCAGGAATTCGAATTTAGGGGGCTCATAAAAGAGCCTCAGTCTCTTCATAGAATTGACTGTCGTAGAGGGTGGGCTCAGTGGCGTGCATTGAATCTCTATGACAGGCTAAGAAATCGGGGGGTTGCCGAGTGGTTCTACGTTGTCGCATGCAATAGGCACTACCTCGAGAGAATATCCTCCAGTTATTACGGAAAGGAGGGCGCATTCCTGGTTCAGGAGGAATTCAATGAGAACGATTTGATTCGATTTGCGCAAGATAAGATGTCGAAATTGACATTCAGTAGTTTTGACGATTTCTTCAAGAAGATGTCATTGGAGTTTATTTGGGAAGATGAAGACAGAAAGTGGTGGTGACAACCGCCGTGTACGACAGCCACGGCAACACCACCGGTCTGGGCGATACTCGCCACCGGACCGGGTTCGGCTACGACGCCGGCGACCGGAACACGGCCATCACGTCGGGCACGACCCAGACGCTGTTCAGCCGTGATGCGCAGGACCGGATCATCGCCCGCGAACACCGGCAAAACGGCGCCACGACCAGCCTGGTCAAATACGGCTTCACCGGAGCCGGTGATGCCCCGGACTTCGTGACCGATGCCACGGGTGTGGTGAAGCAGAAGTACCTCACGCTGCCCGGTGACGTCCTGGCCACGATCGATACTGGCGTGACCGGGGTCGGTGCGACTACGTACAGTCTGCCGAACCTCCACGGTGATGTGTTCGCGACCGTCAACGCTCTTGGGGCCCTGATCAGCGCGTTCATGACCGGCCCGTTCGGGGAGGTCCTTCCCACCCCGATCACTCAACCCGTCGGCGCGCTCAACCCGACGGCCACCCCGCGCAACACCGCCGCCGGCACCACCTACGGCTACGTCGGCCAACACGAGAAGCTCACCGACACCGACACCAGCCCGATCGCTGGGGGCATCACCCAGATGGGTGCCCGCCTCTACGTCGCGGCACTGGGGCGTTTCCTCTCCATCGACCCCCAAGAAGGCGGCACCGACAACAACTACGCCTACACCAACGACCCGGTCAACGATTCTGACTTCACCGGCGAATTTGCTGCTGCCTTGGCTGCTGCACCTGCCCTCCTCGGTGTCGGACCCATCGGGTGGGCGGTGCTCATCGTGCTCGCGCTTGCCACAGTCGCCTACGCTGGATACTTGGTCTACCAGGCCTCCTCAGTGAGGTCGAATGCGGGAACGGCAATATCGGGAGCACAGCGCTCCTCAGGAGTCGTACAGGATTCCCGGAGTAAGTCGAGAGTCGAGCCGAGAGTAGTTCCCCGTCCCCCAGCGGACTTCTTACCGATCCAACAAGTCCTACATCGTCTACGAAATCACTTACGGCGGCAGACATAACAGTCGAACATATAAGTATGGAATCTCCTCTGCCGTCAACCTTTCTCGCCCAAATGGTCAGAAATCGAGATGTCGGAGAATGACGGGGGAGGTGTGTGACGTCAAGGTCTTGCGCAGGAATGTTCGAGGTTACTATAATGCCCGGGTTCTCGAGTATGGCTACATCTCTCGCTATCGCACTAAGTGGGGGCATTGTCCTATAGGTCAGCGTTACAGCTGCAAGTGAAATGTTTGCGTGGTGGTGCGGTATTCTGACTTGGCGTTCATGGTTGGCGTCTCGTATGTCGTTGGTGGTGCGGGTGATGTTTCCGGGTTTCCGGAAGATATTCACAGGCTGGCGCTACGTACGGATTTTTGGGATGCGTTGCGGGGTCCTGAAGAAAATCGTCCCTACGTTTCTTTGGATTTGTTGGATATTCACAGTCAGCCGATCGCGCTCCGGTGGGATCGAGATCTCAAGACTTGGCGGGCCGAGGTTGGCACCTTGACGTCGACCCCTGGGTCGCTGAGTGAGGCGGAGTGTCGGGCGTGGTTCTGGCGGTTGGTGTCGGAGGCGCTGGCGGCGTTGGGGCGGCGGGTGGAGCGGGAGGTTCCTTCGTTGTGGGAGTTGGCTCCGGAGGCGGTGAGGGCTGTGGAGGACTTTCCCTTGCGGCATGTGCAGCTTGCGCCGGCGTGGGGTGGTGCCGCGACGGGCAAGCGGGTTGCTGCGGCGGTTGCGCGGTGGCGTCGGCTTGCGGGGCCGGTGGTGAGCCGGCTCGATGAGGCGGTGCGGGCGGGGGCTGTCCAGGCGCGGGTCCGGCAGCCGGAGGCCTATATCTGGCCGAGTTTGGCTGGCCGGTCGCTGCCGGAGGATCTGCGGGGCGTGTCGAGCGTGTTGCCGGTGAGGGTGTCGCCAAGGCTGGTCGAGGTGTCGGAGGCGGAGGCGTTCGCGTCGGTGTGTGCGGATCTGCAGGCGTGGTGGCGGGCGGTGTGCACGGTCCCGGCGGATCCGCTGGACGCGTCGATCCTGGTGTCGGAGTACTCGTGGGTGTCAGGGCTGCATCCGGAGACGGAGACGCGGCCGGTGAGGCTGCGGGTGCGGGAGTCCTGGGAGGGGGTGTTCGGCCGGCTGGAGGAGGAGACCGCCTCCGGGGTGCGGGGCAGTGAGGAGGAGCGACTGGTCATGCCGGCCTGGGTCTATGCCCGGGAGGAGTGCGGCGAATGTGATATCCGGCGGGACGGGTCGGTGGAGATCAGTGCCTTGGACCCGTTCGGGCTCGGGGGTGGGGCACGTCGGTTGGTGCTGCCGGCGTCGGACATCGGCCGCGGGCGAGGGCCGGTGCGGCGCGCGCCTCGCGGCGGGGTGGATCAGGGAGTTGGCGTGGCAAACGGAAGGGACGACGGGGGTGGCGAGGTGGCGTACGACGTGGACGACGAAGGCATTTCCGGTGACGACGGCGAGGAATGGCTGGGGTGGGCGGATCCGGGGTTCCGGGCGCATTTCACTGATCCGATCTATGAGGATCCGGCCGGTGAGTTTGCGCCGTTCGGGACCGATGAGGGTGCCGATCTGTTGACGGAGTGGTCGGAGCGGGTCGACGAACTCGCTGATGACATGACGGTGGCCGACCTGTTGGCTGAGAGTGGTTTTGAGGGGGTGTTGGAGGACCTTGACCTGCCCGACGGTGGTGAGGCCGTGCCGGAGCCGGGTGGGCCGATCGATGCGGCGACGATCGTGGTGGGGGCGGCCTTCACCCTGGTGCGGTTGAGTGGGCGGATTGATCCGGCCGGTCGGGCCGCGGCGTTGCGGGCTCTGGCGGTGCTGGAGGCCGCGTACGGGCAGGTGGCGGAGTTGGAGCGCCAGCGGATCGACCTGGAGACCTGGCAGAACCCAGGAGGTGGCGCCGATGACGACGAAGCGCAGTGACCGGGGGACTGTCACCGGGAGAGCGTGAAGAGGCACGGCCAGCGTGCTCGCGTTGATCGGCTTCCTGTGGATGATTGTGTTGCGGTCGTCGGCCTGGCTTGGTGCCGGCCTCGTGGGTCGGGGGCTGTCGGGTTCTGTAGTGCTGGGCGGGCGATCGAGGTGTTCAGGGGCGTGGGCGGGTCTTCCCGCCCTGTTCTCCGTGTTGGCTCCTCGAGTGGTGCTATTCCTCTATTGGGTAGCTAAATCTCTGTAAGGGACAGGCCTGCCTTTTCGTGTCGTGGCTGCTTTCGGGCGCTTCGTTGGAGGCCTGCAGCCGGTCAGGGACGGTCGACCGGCTCCGCCGCCAAGGATGGTCGCGATGCGGGCAGGCAGGTTGGCAGGCTCGAAGGAGCTGACCGGCATGGTCGACCTGACTCGCGACGCGACCGGCCGGATCCACGCCCGTCTGCTCGACCTGGTCCCGGGACGGTCGAAGAAGGCCTACGCCGACTGGCTCACCGCCCGTGGCAACGACTTCCGCAAAGGGATCGGTGTCGCGGCGCTGGACCCGTTCGGCGGCTACAAGGCAGCGATCGATGACCACCTCGCCGACGCGACCGCCGTCCTGGACGCTTTCCACGTCGTGAAGCTCGGGACCCAGGTCGTCGACGAGGTCCGTCGACGTGTCCAGCAGGCCACCCTGGGGCACCGGGGCCGCAAGGGGGATCCGCTGCAGGGGATCGCGACGATCCTGCGGGCAGGAGCGGAGAACCTCACCGACAAGCAGTACGCCCGGCTCGCCACCACTGTCGACGGCAACGAGGCCCACGTGGAGGTCTACGTCGCGTGGCGCTGCGCCCAGGACCTGCGGGCCGCCTACAAGACAGCCGACACCGCGCAGGGACGCCGCCGTGCGGAGAAGATCCTGGACTCCTTCCACACCTGCCCGATCCCCGAGGTCGCCCGACTCGGGAGGACCCTCCGACGCTGGCGGACAGCGTTCCTGGCCTACTTCACCACCGGCCGGGCCAACAATGGCGGCACCGAGGCCATCAACGGGGTCATCGAACTCCACCGCCGCCTCGCCCGCGGCTACCGCAACCGCCACAACTACCGCCTCCGCATACTCCTCGCCGCCAGAGGCCTCACCCACTGATCCCCACCGGATGTCCCAAGAGCCAGATAACAGGTATAGATAGGGGATCTATGCCAGCAAGGCCATTGGAAGATTTGATTCAGACAAAAGGTCGGGTGGCGGCCGCCAGGCCGCCTCGCTCCGGGCTCGGCGACACCGACCGCCGACTCGTGCGTATCCCGGCCGCCGCGTGGGCCGGGGAAGGGGACGCCGTTAGGGTGTAACCCGTGATCGAGGTCGTGGGTGTGAGGGCGGACGGGCCGGACGAGGCGGCCCGACGGCTGCTGGCCGACGCCGAGGTGGTGCTCGGCGGTGAGCGCCACTTGGCGATGGCCCGCGCCCTCGGGGTGGGGGCCGAGCTGATCGCGTGGCCGTCACCGATGCGCCCCGCGCTGCCCGGCCTGATGGCGTCGGTCGCCGACCGCCGGGTGGTGGTGCTGGCCTCCGGTGACCCGATGGTCTCCGGCATCGGCTCGACCCTGGTCCGGCTGCTCGGCCCGGACGCCGTCCGGATCCACCCCGCTGCGTCGTCGCTCGCCCTGGCCCGGGCCGAGATGCGCTGGCCGGAGGAGACCTGCGACTTCGTCAGCCTGGTGGGGCGCGACGTCAACCGGTTGCGCCGGCACCTGGCGCCCGGCAACCGGGTGATCGCGCTGTCCGGGGGCGCCGGCACGCCCGCCGCCATCGCCGAGCTGCTGCGCGCGGAGGGTTTCGGGGCCACCCGGATGACCGTGCTGGCCGACCTCGGGGCGCCGGAGCAGGCCCGGTACGACGGTCTCGCCGCCGACTGGCCCTACGACACGGTCCCGGCGCTGAACGTGCTCTGTCTCGACGTCGCCGTCTCGGCCGGGGCGAGCCCGGTCGGCCTGTCGCTGGCGCCCGGGCTGCCCGACGAGGACTTCGAGAACGACGGGCAGCTGACCAAGCGGGATGTCCGGGCCTCGGCGCTGGCCCACCTGCGCCCCTGCCCCGGGGAGCTGCTGTGGGACGTCGGCGCGGGCGCCGGGTCCGTCGGCATCGAATGGTCCCGCCTCGATCGCCGCAATCGGACGATCGCCGTCGAGCGTGACCCCGAGCGGGCCGCCCGGATCCGTCGCAACGCCGACCGGCTGGGCGTCCCCGAGCTACAGGTGGTGCAGGCCGACGCGGCGAGCGGGCTGGGGGATCTGCCCACCCCCGACGCGGTCTTCATCGGCGGCGGCGCCACCACCGCGGTGATCGAGGCGTGCTGGCACGCCCTGCGCACCGGCGGGCGCCTCGTGGCCCACACCGTCACCCTGGAGACCGAACAGGCCATCATCGACGCCTGGCAGCGCCACGGCGGCGATCTGACCCGGTTGTCGGTCGAGACGAGCCAGCCGATCGGGCGGTTCACCGGCTGGAAGCCGGCCCGGCCCGTGGTCCAATGGTCCGCCACCAAGCATCCGCCGACCGCCGAGGAGATCGTGTGACCGTCCACTTCATCGGAGCCGGCCCCGGCGCCGCCGACCTGCTCACCTTCCGCGGGGCCAGCCTGATCGGGGCCAGCCCGGTCTGCCTCTACGCCGGGACGTACGTCACCGACGAGATGCTGGCCCACTGCCCCGACGGCGTCGAGCTGGTCGACACCGCGGTCGTCAACCTCGACGAGCAGATCGCGATCATGAAGCGGGCCACCGCGGAGGGCCGCGATGTCGCCCGGCTGTGCTCCGGCGACCCGTCGATCTATTCCGCCGTTGCCGAGCAGACCCGCCGGCTCGACGCCGAGGGCATCGACTGGGACGTCACCCCCGGGGTGCCCGCCTATGCGGCCGCGGCCGCGCTGGTCGGCAAGGAGCTGTCCGTCCCCGAGGTCGCCCAGACCGTGATCCTGACCCGGGCCCAGCGCGCCTCGACGAAGCTGCCGCCGGAGGAGTCCCTCGCGGAGCTGGCGAAGACCCACGCCACCCTCGTCCTGCACCTGGCGATCCGCTTCGTCCGCGAGCTGCAGGAGACCCTCATCCCCGAGTACGGCGCCGACTGCCCGGTGGTCGTCGTCTCCCGCGCCGAGCAGCCGGACGAGCTGATCATCCGCGGCACCCTCGCCGACGTCGCCGACACCGTCGAGCAGCACGGGCTGCGGCAGGCCGCGATCATCATCGTCGGCTGGGCCCTCGACGCCGAGGACTTCCCCGACTCGCACCTCTACCGGACGCGCCACCTGCCCTGATCCCACTGCAGCCGGTCGGGGACGCCGGGCGAGCACGCCGGGCGAGCACTCCGACCCCGGGCAGGGAACCACGCCACCGCACGTGGACCTGCGCCGAGCTACTCGGGGACGGCTCGCGTCGAGGCATCCGCCGCCAGCAGGTCGGCCACGTCGGCGATCCCGCGAGGGCGCGCCGACCAGCCGAGCCGCTTGGCCAGGTCCAGTGGCCAGGGTGTTCGCAGGTGCGCCGCCCGGACCAGGTCGTCGTCACCGAGCAGCTCCTCGACCGGCCCCTGGGTGGTCCGGCCGCCGGTGACGATGATCGCCGTGGTGGCCCAGGCGAGGGCCAGATCGACGTCGTGGGTGGCCATGATCACCGTCGTGCCCGAGTCCTCCAGCCGGGTGATGGCGGTCAGCATGTCCTCGACCGCGTCCGGGTCGAGCCCGGCGGTGGGCTCGTCGAGCAGCAGGTAGTCCGGGCGCATGGCCACCGCGCCGGCCACCGCGACCCGCTTCTTCTCACCGTACGAGAGCTGGTGGGTGGCCCGGGCCGCCAGGTGCGTGACCCCGAGCAGCTCCAGGGCCTCCGCCACCCGGGCCTGCGCCTCGTCGTCGGTGAGTCCGAGGTTGAGCGGGCCGAACGACACGTCCTGGCTGACGTCGGCGCTGAACAGCTGGTCGTCAGGGTCCTGCAGGACCAGCTGGACCCGGCGGCGGTGGTCGATCAGCCCGCGGCGGTTGTGCCGCAGTGCCGCGCCGTCGACGACGACGTCGCCGTGCTCGGGGACGATCGCGCCCGACAGGCAGGCCAGCAGGGTGGTCTTGCCGCAGCCGTTCGCCCCGAGCAGGGCGGTGCGGTGGCCGGGGCGGATCTCGACGTCCACCTCCGACAGCACACGGCCCCGGGAGGGATATCCCGCGGCGAGCCGATGGGTGGTGAGGCTCATGGCAGCAGTCCGAATCCTTGGGTCCCGATCGCCAGCAGGGCCAGCA
This sequence comes from Raineyella sp., assembly GCF_034933565.1. Taxonomy (NCBI): domain Bacteria; kingdom Bacillati; phylum Actinomycetota; class Actinomycetes; order Propionibacteriales; family Propionibacteriaceae; genus Raineyella; species Raineyella sp. Next base: position 24,662 of record NZ_JAYFNG010000029.1, on the reverse strand, counting down.
GCCAGGTGATGGTGAGGGCGAGGAACACCGGGGAATGGGGGCGTACGTGCTGCAGGGTGCGCAGGTCGTCGGTGTAGCCGCGACCCGCCAACCCCTGCTCCAGCCGGCGGGACCGCTCCCAGGCGCGGACCAGTACGCCGGCGGCGAGCGAGCCGAACGACCGCAGCGACCGGCGGAAACCGACGTAGCCCAGCCGGGCGGCCTGGGCCTGGCGGATCGTCACCGCGCAGTCCCACAGCACGAACAGCAGCCGGTACATCAGCGCGGCGATGTCCAGGGCCGGGCCCGGGATCCGCAGCCGCCGGCCGGCGTCGACCAGGTCGACCATCGGGGTGGAGACGGCCAGCAGGATCACCGCGCAGGTGCCGGCGATGCTGTGCCCCAGGACCGTCCCGGCGCGCGCCACCGACTCGGCGGTGAGGGCGAACGGGCCGGCGCTCCACCACACCGTGGCGGACGGGGACAGCGCACCGACCTGCAGCGCGATGGACAGCACGCCGGTGACGACGAAGGCGACCGGCAGCAGCAGGGCACCCAGCCAGGTGCTCCACGGGACCCTCGCCAGCCGGAGCGCGGCGACGGTGAGGCCGACCGCGATGACGGGTCCCACCGGCCAGGCCGGCGTGCTGAGCCCGATGAAGAGCGTGCCCAGGACGAGCAGGGCCTTGTCGGCGACCGCCACGTCGCGCCACGGGCTGCCCCAGGCAGCCCCGTCGACGGAGAAGGCCATCGGTCAGTGCTTGTCGGTGACGACCGGACGGGTGACGACCCGGCCGGTGACGACCTCGCCGGTGGGGGCCGGGACAGCGGGGACCGGGACAGCGGGGACCGGGTCATCGGCGGGCACTGTGAGCTGCTCCACGTCGGTCCGGCGGCCCTCCTGGAGGCGGCGGATCGCGGTGCGCGACTGCAGACGGCCGATCGCCCACCCGAGGATCGCGCCGCCGAGGGCGGCCTGGGCGGCGAACAGCCCGGACTCGATCTCCGGGCTGCCGGTGTCGAAGACCGGCTCGAACCACGGCTTCACGCCGAGTTCCTCCAGGGCGGCGACGGCGTTGGAGTCGGCCCCGCCGAACTCGGCACCCGGGGTGCGGCTCCGGGCGATGGCGAAGGTGACGACGAGCAGCACGACGACCAGGCCGGCGAGGGCCCAGGTCACCCACCGGCGCTGGGTCGAGGGGGCGGAGGCGGTCGATGGTGTGGGTGTGGCCGGTGTGGCGCGCGCGGCCGGTGCGCCGGGCGCGGCCGGTGCGCCCGGCGCGGCCGGCGTAGCGGAGGCGGGGCCGACGCTGAGCGGCTGGTCAGGCACTGATGGTCACCCCGTTCGCGGAGGCGTCGTGCTCATCGGTGAGGACGCCCAGGCCGATCAGCTCGGGCCCGGCGATGGTGCGCAGGACGCGGAAGAGGATCACCCCGACCAGGCCCTCGACGATGGCCAGCGGGACCTGGGTGACGGCGAAGATGGTCAGGAACTTGCCGATCGCGGCGCCGAAGCCGGGCTCGGGGTAGGCCAGCGCCAGCTGGCACGAGGTGACGACGTACGTCGACAGGTCCGCCAGCGCCATCGCGAAGAACACCTGGATCTCCAGTGGTGTCCGCAGCTTCTTCAGGGCCACGTACGCGGCGTAGCCGACCCATGGCCCGACGATCGCCATCGAGAAGATGTTGGCGCCCAGCGTGGTGATCCCGCCGTGGGCGAGCAGCAGGGCCTGGAAGAGCAGCACCACCGCGCCCAGGAAGGCCATCACCGGTGGCCGGAAGAGGATCGCGCCGGCCCCGGTGCCGGTCGGGTGCGACGACGAGCCGGTGACCGACGGCATCTTCAGGGCCGACAGGATGAAGGTGAAGGCGCCGGCGGCGGCGAGCAGGACCCGGTTCTCCGGGTGCTCACGGACCTGACGTACGGTGGCGCGGACGCCCTGGACGACGAAAGGGGTGGCGGCGACCGCCCAGCCGATGCAGTGTGAAGCGGGGAGGAACCCCTCAGCGATGTGCACGATGTGTCCTTCCGGGATGACGCGTCCCGATCGTCGGCTGGCTGTCACACGGCGGACGAGTTCCTGACTTGTCTCACAGTGGCGCGACCGTGCCGGATTCCCACCGGCTTCCTCGTCCCCCCGTGCCTCATTCTTGGCCCGCACGCTATCACAGCGATGTCCCGGCGGATCGGCCCGGGGCGCCGCCGCCGGGCCCCGGCTCCGCGTTCCGTCCGGGCGGTCCGTCTGGTTCCTGCCCGGGACGGTCGGCCGGGTGGCCGGGCCATAGCCAGACCTCATCGCCGCGCACCTCGACCCGGTGGGTCGGCTCCGGCACGGTCGCCGGCGGGCACAGCGCCTCCCCGGTGCGCAGCGAGAAGCAGGCCTGGTGCACCGGACACTCCACCCGGTCGCCCGCGATCCAGCCGTCCGACAGCGAGGCGTAGCGGTGGGTGCAGATGTCGTTCAGCGCATAGAAGTGGCCGCCGCTGCGGAAGACGGCGATGTCCTCGCCGGTGCCGTTGACGGCGCCGTCGACGACCAGGGCGCTGCCCTCCTCGAGCGCGTCGACGGTGGTGACCCGCAGCGGTGGCAGCGGCTCCGGCGGCGGTGACGCCGACGTCCGGTCGCGAGGCCGGCCGGGCGTACGGTGCCCGTCGGGCCCCTGCGGGGTCGCCCGGTGTGCGGAAATGCCCAGCGCCCGACGGAGCCATCGTGTCGGTGATGGCCCACGCCGGGCGCTGTCGGTCATGTCCCGCCCTCCGGTCGGATGAGCGTACGGAGTCAGTTGTTGGTGATGAACTCGTCGACGAGGCGGTTGAACTCGGCGGCGTGCTCGATCTGCAGCCAGTGTCCGCAGCGGTTGATCAGCACCAGCCGGCTGTTCGGGACCAGCGAGACCAGCCGGAGGCTGTGCTCGAAGTGCACCACCCGGTCGTCGCGACCGTGGAAGAGCAGCGTCGGGGCCTGGATCGTCCGGACCTTCGCCTGGTCCAGTTCCACCACGGCGCGCTTGCCGATGGCGTCGAGGAAGTTCCGGTTGTGCTCCGGCTGCGCGGTGACCATGTCGGCGCGGCCCTGGATCAGCTCGTCGGTGGCGAAGGAGTTGTCGAACGTCATCACGTTGACGAGCTCCTTCATCACCGCGAACGAGGGCTCGCGGTAGCCGCGCTGGAGGATCTTGATGCCCTCGGACAGCCCGCCGGGGCCGGACAGGGTGGTCGACCCGGACGACGAGCCCATGGTGATCAGCCGGTTGACCCGCTCGGGGTGCTCGTAGCCGAAGCGGATGGTGGTGCCACCGCCCATCGAGTTGCCGATCAGAGTGGCCTTCTCGAGCCCCAGCGCGTCCATCAGGTCGGCGACGGCCTTCGGGTGGTTGCGCTCCTGCCAGGTGACCGGGTCGGACTCGCCCCAGCCGGGCATGTCCGCCGCGATGACGTGGTACTTCTCGGCGAAGAACGGGATGTTGTTCGAGAAGTTCGTCCAGCCGGTGGCACCCGGGCCGGAGCCGTGCAGCAGGATCAGCGGCTCACCGTCGGCCGGGCCGGCCACGTTGAGGTGGATCCGCCCCGAGGGGGTGGCCACGAACCGGCTGGTGTTCTCGTACGTCAACTCCATGGATGTCCTCTTCTTCTTGTGCAAAGACTGGTCAGCGGGGGGAGGGCTGGTCAGCGGGCGAGCTTCTTGAGCTCGACCGACGGGTCGGCGAGCTGCTGCGGGTCGACGATCAGGCCGCGGTCGATGATCCGGCGGGCGGCTCGGACGGCGGTCCCGCCGTCGATGGTGGCGGCACCGATCATCCGGCCGTCAGACTCCATCCGGAACGCGGCGACGGGCACCCCGTCGACGGTCCGGACGATCGGCGTCCCGTTGACCATGTCGCCGACGGCCTCGACGTGGACGCCGTAGCGATCCGACCACATCCAGGACGCGCCGTGTTCCGGCAGCGGCCGGCCGAGCAGGGCGGCGGCGACGTTCTGGCCGCCGTGCGTCGCCGACTCCCAGTGTTCGTGGCGGCGCAGCACGGTGCCGTCGGCGCGACGGACCCGGGCCACGTCCCCGGCGGCGTACACGGCCGGGTGCGAGGTGCAATGGGCCTCGTCGACGAGGATGCCCTGGTCGGTCGCCAGACCGGCCCGCTCGGCCAGCCCGGTCTGCGGCACGATGCCGACCGCCACCAGCACGGTGTCCGCGGTGATGCTCGCCCCGTCGCTGAGGGTGATGGTGTACTCCGCACCCTGCTGGGTGATCGCGGTGGTCATCGCGCACCGTACGTCGACCCCGTGGGCGGCGTGCATGTCGTGCAGCCGGACGGCCAGTTCGGCGCCGACCAGCGGCACCAGCGGCACCGGGACCGGGTCGATCAGGGTGACCGTCGCCCCGTCCTTTGCCGCGGTCGAGGCGACCTCGGCGCCGATCAGGCCGGCACCGATGATCGCGATCCGGGCCCCCGGGACGATCCGGGCGCGCAGCTCGTCGGCGTCCGCCCTGGTCCGCAGCTGCAGCAGCCCGGGCAGGTCACCGCCGGGGATGGGCAGCGTACGGGCCCGCCCGCCCAGCGCCAGCACGGTGGTGGCGGCGCTGTAGGTCCGGCCGCCGGCCAGCTCCAGCAGGCCCTCGTCGGGGCGCAGCCCGACCACCGCGTCGGTGACCAGCTCGACGTCGTTGTCCCGGTACCAGTCGTCGGGGACGAAGGCGATCTTCGCCGCCGTCATCGACCCGTCGAGGTACTCCTTGCTGAGCGGGGGCCGGTCGTACGGGATGCCCTCCGGGTCGATGATCGTCACCCGCCCGTCGAAGCCGTACTTGCGCAGCTCCTGGGCGGTGGTGAAGCCGGCCAGGCCGCCACCGACGATGACGATGTTGCCCCGGGCGGCGGGGACCTCACCGGCACCGGCTGTGCCGGTGGAGACCGCGCCGGGGGAGACCGCGCCGGGGGAGACCGCGCCGACGGTGCTCGCGGTGGCCGGCATCAGGCCGTCACCTCGGTGACGGCACCCTCGACGGGGACGCCCGGGTACAGCCAGATCTCGTCACCGCGCACCTCGACCTTGTGCGTCCGGGCCGGGATGCTCGCCGGCAGGCACAGCGCGGCGCCGGTGCACAGGGAGAAGCGTGCCGAGTGGATCGGGCACTCGACCTCCTGGCCCTCGATCCAGCCGTCGGCGAGCGAGGCGTCCTCATGGGTGCAGGTGTCGTCGATGGCGTAGTACTCGCCGTCGGAGAAGAAGACGGCGATGTCGCGGCCGGTGCCGTTGGTGGCGCCGTCGACGACGAGTGCCTCCTCGTCCTCGATGTCTCCGACGTCGGCGACCTTGATCGGCTCGATCTGCGTGCTCATGGGGGTGGGGTCCTTCCTGACTGTGGCGTGAGGGGCACTGTGGCGTGCTGGGGCGACCGGCCCGAGCCGGTGATCAGCTTGCGGGCCACGACACGGTCGTGGCGCAAGCGTACGAGTCGGCCGGTAACCAGCGCTCGTAGTGGTGCCGGAATCGCTGCCGGCGGTAGAACTCGCGGGTCTGCGGGCCGCGCTGCGGCCGGGCCGGGATCCGCAGGGTGTCGCCGCGGAAGGCGGCGGTGGCACCCCGCAGGGCCCAGTGCCGGTCGTAGATGACCTGGTCGGCCCACAGCTCGACGAGCAGCAGGTGGCCGGGCAGGTCGACGGCCTCGCACCAGTGGTAGAGCAGGCAGCCGTCCTCGCGCCGGGTCTCGGCGACCTCGGCGGCGATCCGCTCGTACATCGCCGCCGAGGCCTGCACGGTGTTCTGGATGATCACCCGCACCGCGCCGGCCGCGGGCCAGTGGATGGCCCGGTGCGACTCGCCGTGGCGCTCAGGCTCCCAGACGCCGTCACGCAGCGCGAAGACCTCGCGCCGGTAGAACTCCGTGGTCGCCGCGCCGTCGGACGCCGCCCCGGTGACCAGGCCGGTGAGCACCGGGTAGTCGCCGGCCAGGGCACGGCGCCAGAACGCGTCGTACGCCTCCTCGGTCTCCCACAGCATGGTGAGCGCGTGGAAGGCGCTGCCGTCCAGGCTGGCGTAGAGCTCGGCGCTGGCGCAGCCGGGCGCCCTGCGCAGCCGGTCGGTCTCGTCGCGCAGCGGGCCGGGGTCGGTGAGGTGGTGGAACTCGTGCAGGACGCGCAGCATCTCAGTCCTCCTCGATGAGGGTGCTGAAGTCGACCTCCCAGTCGGGGGCCATGTACCTATCCTCTGCCGGGAAGCGTCGGTGCACCCCCTCGATGAGGAAACCGCCGAGCTTCCCGAAGGTGTCGAAGTAGGCGTACTCGGAGGCCCCACCGCGCAGGTCGGAGCCCATGCACAGCGGCGCGCCGAGCTCGGTCATCGCTGTGACCGTCCCCGACCAGTCCTCGGCGTCGGTGGTGAGGTACGGGAACAGGTGGTGGATGCCCGGCCCGCGCTGATCGGTGAACTCCCGGTTGTAGTGCGCCGGGCCGTACGTGCACTGGATGATCTCGAAGCCGAAGTCGCCGGTGGCGCCCTGGGCGGTGAAGTAGCCGTGCTCGACCGGTCGTAGGTCGCGGTAGTACGGGTTGTCCAGGCGGCCGTACTCGGTCTGCCAGGTCTTCACCGCGAACGTCTCGATGCCGAGGATCCGCCGGTACTGCTCGAGGGCGGCCATCGTGTCGTCGACGACCACGCCGAAGTGGAAGATCCGCTGCATCGGCAGGGCCGGCCGGCCGCCGCGCAGGGCGGCGCCGTCGACGGTGCGGGTCACGCCGGTGGGGACGTACGGCGCCGGCAGCACCTCGAGCAGGTAGCCGCCCAGCGCCGTGCGGGTGTCCCAGAAGGTGCGCCGGAGGCCCCCGTCGACCACGTGGGTGTGGGCGACGGGGATGCCGAGGGCGGCGAAATGGGCGGCGATGCCGGCCTCGTCGGTGCCCTCGGCGCGCACCGTGAGGTAGGCGATGCCCTCGCCCCGGGAGAGCAGGAACTCGTGGAACGGCGTCTCGCCGCCGGTCGGTGTGACCAGTTCGAACGGCACGGTGCCCTGCGCCCGGCCGTACGCCGTGCGGTAGGTGCCCGCACTGCGCCGACCGTACGAGACCATCGCCGACAGTCGGTCGGCGGTGAGCTCGTCCGTCGTCCACTCGGTGGTGTCGAGGACGGTGGCGTGCTGCTCGATCGCGCGGTCCAGGTCACGGACCACCACGCCGATCTTCTCCAGGGTCGTGATGTTCACGGTTCTCCTCTCCCGGGGTGGGGGGTGGGGGTCAGTAGAACAGGCTGAGGTTCTTGTTGAGGATCATCGACATGTCGAAGAGGACCCGCCGTTCCTTGATCACGTAGCCCCAGCGGGAGGCGGGATCGCGGACGATCCGGTCGATCCGCTCACCGGTGATCGAGTCCTGCGAACGCTGGCCGTTGGAGCGGTAGTCGTAGAAGTTGGACTTCACGACGTACTCGTCGGCAGCGATGCCCTTGGTCACCCGGATGTTGGCGATGATGTGGCGCTGGCGCGACGGCGGCTCCTCGCCCCAGGCCTGGTTGGTCAGCAGCCGGTCGACCCGCTGCTTGAGCTGGACCTTGTTCTCCTCGAAGTAGGCGGACGTACGGTAGTCGGCGATCCGCCGGGAGCGCTCCCGGGACAGCCGGTCCTCCTGGGTGGGCGCCCAGTACATGGCGTCGTCGGCGAAGAAGTCGAGCCACTCGCCCCACTTCCAGTCGTCGAGGACCTGCACCTCCTCGTAGAGGAACCGGGTCAGGGCGCGCTCGACGGCCGGGTCGACCTCGGCGAGCAGGGCGGTCAGCCGGTCGGTCGTCGCGGTCACCGGGAGCGCGGCGGCCGCCGGGTCGCCGAACGGGATGGTCTCGGTGCTGGTGGTGGAATCAGCGCTGGTGGAATCAATGGTCACGGTCATGGGTCACACCTCGTCGTGCGTCGGGTCGGTCGTGGGTCGTACGGTGCGGGCGCTGACGGTCATCAGCGGTCGGCGGCAGCGGGCTCGAGGCCGAGCCGGTGCTGGGCGCGCTTCTCCATCAGCTCTTCCCAGGAGTCGGAGGTCATCATGTCGAGGTAGGCCGCGTACATGTTGATCGCCGCGTTGTCGGAGAAGACATGGGCCGACGAGCCGCCGGGGTAGCAGCCCTCGTCCCACTGGATCGGGGCGCCGACCATCTGGTAGAGGTAGCCGGTGTCGCGGGCGACGCGGCCCTTGAGCACGTGCTGCATCTCCTCCCAGTTCAGCGCGTCGTCGGCCTCGAACATGCCGCCGGGGGTGAAGGTGCGCAGCACGTCACGGCGGATCGAGTCCTTGATCTCCTCCGGGGCGTCCTTCGGCACGAAGGTCCAGGCCCAGACCTCCATCTCGTGGGGGCCGCGCGGGTGGGTGACCCGGATGGTGTAGTTGCCCAGCACCATGAAGGTCGGCCAGATGTTCAGGTGGCCGCGGACCTCGCGGTCGTCACCGAGGCGACGGGCGATCATCTCGGCGACCTCCGGCTGGGACTCCCACTGCTGCATCGCCTGGCCGGTGTTGGGGACCTCGGCACCCTTCTCGCCGTACCAGGCGCCGCCGTGGCCGTAGTCGGCGAAGAACTGCCGGCCGACCGGGACGGTGCCGCGCTTCGTCCGGTCCGCGGCGTCGGAGCCCTTGTTGAGCACCGCGGCGGCGGAGACGTGGGTGATCTCGGAGTGCTGCATGTCCGAGGTGGGCTGCTCGGCCATGAACTTCCAGTTGTTCGGCAGCACCCAGCGGTGGAACGCGACCTGCTCCATGCCGCCGTCCCAGCGGTCGATGTAGCCGTCGAGGTAGTACTTGGCCGAGCCGAGGTACTCCTCGAAGTCGGGGGCGTCCTCGTCCCAGGTGCCGAACCAGAAGCCCTTGTAGTACTGGATCCGCGGGACCTTGACGGCGCCGAAGTCGCCGCGCTCGAAGGTCTCCGGGTAGGTGGCCTCCTGGCGCGGGACCTGGACCAGGTCGCCGGCGAGGTCGTACGACCAGCCGTGGAAGGTGCAGGTGAAGCCCTTGGCGGTGCCCTTGTCGACCCGGCAGATGCGCATGCCGCGGTGCCGGCACTGGTTGAGGAACGCCTTGACGCCGCCGTCCTTCTGCCGGACGACCATCACCGGGTCCTCGCCGATGTAGGTCTGCAGGAAGTCGCCCTTCTTGGGGATCATCGAGTCGTGGGCGAGCATCACCCAGGCCCGCTTCCAGACCTTCTCCAGCTCCTGCTCGTAGATCTCCTCGTCGGTGAAGATCCGGCCGTCGAGGCGGCCGTGCTCGACGTCGACGAGCGCGGTGATGTCGGTGTGGTCGGTCATGGAAACTCCCTTGTCAACGGACCGGCAGCGGGCCCCGTTGCCGGTCGGCTGGGGAGCCGAGGGCGTTCCGGCGCTGGAACCTGCGACTGCAGTGTTGTGTGCGAGGCGGACGACGTGGACGAGGGGCTCGAGGTGAGCCGTGCTCGTGCCGTCCGGTTACTTGAGTGAGCGCTCAAGTCTGTGGTGAGGATCACGCTAGCTGGCCGTGGCGTACGATCGACACAGACCGTTCCATCAGGAAGGACACGCGTGCCCAGGACCCCGGCCGATCCCCGTTCCACCCGGCAGCGGATCCTCGACGCGGCGCGGCGCATCTCGGCCGAACGCGGCTACAAGGGCACCACCCTGGCGATGATCCAGAAGGAGGCCGGGGTGCACCCGGGCTCCTTCTACTGGCACTTCGAGGACAAGGACGCGCTGTTCGCCGCCCTGGTCCGCTACGCGTACGAGGAGTCGCGGCCGATGGTGGACCACCTCGGCCCCGGCGACGCGCCCAACCCGGTCAAGGTGGTGCTCGACTCGATCGTGGACAACCCGGCCCGGCACGGCCTGTGGCGGTTCAACGTCCAGCTGATGCTCGACGCGGACATGCAGCAGTCGAAGACCGCCCAGGAGATCCGTACGCTGCGCGAGATCACCCAACGGGCGCTGACCGGGGCCTGGCTGGACCTGGTGCCACCGCGGGTGCTGGCCGAGGTGCCCGAGCTGCCGGTCCGGATGGCCGATTTCTCCCTGGCCGCGGTCGAGGGCTGCATCCTGTCCCGGGTGGCCGGCACGCCGCGCGACGAGGAGTTCATCACCGCGGTCGCCACCGCGGTGATGGCCCGGATGGTGGGGCTGGCCTGCCAGCACGTGGGGGAGCCGGTGCCCGACTTCTTCCGGGAGCGGGCCGCCGGGCTGGAGTCCCTGGTGCTGGCCCCGGCCGCGGGGGTTGACCTGTTCGGCCGGGCCACCTAGCCTCGGATCACCGATCACGGGCCGGAGGGCGTCCGGCCGTGGTGGGCCGGGTGAGCACCCTCGTCGACCGTTTCCTCGTCGTCCGTACCGTCGTGTCCCGACGTTCTCGAAGGACCCCACATGTCGCTCGCCCTCGTGGCCATGTCCCACAGCCCGCTCCTGCACACCGCCGAACTGCCGCCCGCCCCCGAGGTCCGTGCCCGGGTGGACGCCTCGTTCGACGCCATCCACGCGTTCGCCGCCGAGTACGACCCGACGCTGGTCGTCGTCTTCGCGCCGGACCACTACAACGGCTTCTTCTACGACCTGATGCCGCCCTTCGCCGTCGGCCTCGCCGCCACCGCGATCGGTGACTACGACACCGAGGCCGGCCCGCTCTCGGTCGACGAGGAGCAGGCGCTGGCCGTCGTCCGGCACGCCCAGCAGGCCGACATCGACCTGACCTTCTCGCGCCGGATGGACGTCGACCACGGTGCCGTGCAGCCGTTGGAGACCCTGTTCGGCGGGCTGAGGGCCAAGCCGGTCGTGCCGATCTTCGTCAACGGCGTCGCCGGGCCGTTCGTGCCGATGCGGCGGGTGCGCCGGATGGGCCAGGCGGTCGGTGACTACCTGGCGACGCTGGACGAGCGGGTGCTGCTGATCGCCTCCGGCGGGCTCTCCCACGACCCGCCGGTGCCGCAGTGGGACACCGCCCCGGCCGCCGTCCGGGAGGGGCTGATCGACGGCCGCCGCCCCACCCCCGAGGCCCGGGAGGCGCGCCAGCGCCGGGTGATCGAGGGCGCGGCGGCGTTCGCCCGCGGCGAGGCCCCGATCCGCGACCTCAACCCGGAGTGGGACCGCGCCTTCATGGCCAACTGCGCCGCCGGTGACCCGACCCGCTTCGACGCGTACGAGGCGGCCGCGATGACCGTGGACGCCGGGCACTCCTCGCACGAGGTGCGCAGCTGGGTCGCCGCGTTCAGCGCGCTGGCCGCGGGCGGGGCGTACGCGACCACGTACGAGTACTACGAGCCGATCCCGGAGTACATCGCCGGCTTCGGCGTGATGGCCGCGCGGACGCGCTGATCGCCGGCCCGTGGCACGGCCGACGCCGTGCCACGGGCCGAGCGCGTCGTGCGCCCGGCAGTCGGCCGAACACGACGCGTGCCGGACACTGAGTGCCCCACGCGGGGGCGCAGCCCCGAACAAGGAGACAGAGATGGGTTGGTTGGACGAACAGGTCGCGGTCCTCACCGGGGGCGGCTCGGGGCTGGGCCGGGCCCTGGTGGACACCCTGCTGGCGGAGGGCGCCCGGGTCGTCGTGCTGGAGTACTCGGCCGACAAGTGTCGGGCGCTGCAGGCCGAGTGCGATCCGGAGCGGGTCGCCGTCGTGCCGGGTGACGCCGGGTCGTACGCCTCGAACCGGGAGGCCGTCGAGCTGGCGGTGTCGCGGTGGGGGCGGCTGGACACCTTCATCGCGAACGCCGGGCTGTGGGACTTCAGCCGCCGCCTGGACGACATGACGCCCGAGGAGCTGGAGCGCGGCTTCGACGAGCTCTACCGGCTCAACGTCAAGGGCCCGCTGCTCGGCGCGAAGGCCGCCGTGGACGCGCTGCGGGCGAGTCACGGCTCGTTCATCGTCACGCTCTCCAACGCCGCCCTCTACCCCGGTGGCGGCGGGGCGCTCTACATCTCCAGCAAGCACGCCGGGGCCGGCCTGGTGAAGCAGCTGGCGTACGAACTGGCGCCCGACGTCCGGGTCAACGGCGTCGCGCCGGCCGGGATGGTCAGCGACCTGCGCGGGCCGGCGGCGATGGGCCTGGCCGACACCTCGGTGAGCGGCTTCGACATGGCCGGGATGGTGGCGCAGAAGTCCGCGCTGCACCGCTGCCCCGAGGCCGTCGACTACACCGGGGCGTACGTGCTGCTGGCCTCCCGCCGGTACGGCATCACCACGTCAGGCTCGATCCTCGACGTGGCCAACGCCAAGGGCCTGATCGGCCGGGTGGTCGACGACCTGCTGGCCTGAGCCGGCCCTGCGGCTGTCCGTCCGGCGGCGGGACGTCCGGGGCCGGGTCGCAGCCTGTCGGTGGTGTGGGTGGGCGACTCGGCAGGACCCGCCTCGAGCAGGCGCCGGTCGGCGCTGACCGGGATGATGCTGACCAGGATGATGCCGTCGGCTCGTGCGGCAGCGGCCCACTCGACGACCCCGGGCCGGGTCGGGCCGCGGACCGATGTGCCGGGTCGCAGCACATCGACTGGTCACCAGCCCGCGTTCCAAGGTTCGGGACGGGGGGTGGTGTCAAGTCGACGGACTGTTGTTCGGAACGCTTCGTGGTGCGGTGTTCGTCACTCCGCTTGACTGGTGTCGTGCCGGTGAGCCCGTACGGGCTCACCGGTGCGACGAGTAGCAGCGCAGCACTCGGCCCGGCTGTCCCCGGCCGCGGAGGTGCGCGCACCCTGCCGCCGTAAGGAGCCCCGATGCCCAACTCTTTCTCGCCGAACGGCCTGCGTGGAGCAGCCGCGGGCGACTCCACGCTTCGCCGCCCCGACGGGCTCGATCCGGTCGCCGACGTGTCGACCATGGTCGATCCCGAGGGTGGCCTGGTCGACCGGGCGGTCTTCACCGACCGGACCGTCTACGACACCGAGATGCGCCGGATCTTCGCCCGCAGCTGGCTGTTCCTGGCCCACACCGACCAGTTCCACAAGCCGGGTGACTTCTTCCAGACGTTCATGGGCGAGGACCCGATCATCGTCACGATGGACAAGCAGCGCCGGATCCGCGCCTACCTCAACTCCTGCCGGCACCGCGGTGCCCGGGTCTGCCGGGCCGATGAGGGCCAGGCCAAGGCGTTCACCTGCACCTACCACGGCTGGTCGTTCGGCCTGGACGGCTCGCTCATCTCGGTGCCCAACAGCGGCGGCTACCCCGAGGAGTTCAAGCGCGAGGACTGGGGCCTGGTCGAGGTCCCGAACGTGCAGGAGTACCACGGCCTGATCTTCGGCAACTGGGACCCGGACGCGATGCCGCTCGAGGAGGATCTCGGCGACATGCGCTGGTACCTCGACGCGATGCTCGACCGTGACCCCGAGGGCACCGTCGTCGTCGGCGGGGTGATGAAGTGGGTGCTGCACGGCAACTGGAAGCTCGCCGCCGAGCAGTTCGCCACCGACTGGTACCACGTCAACATGTCGCACGCCTCGGCGCTGCAGGTGCTGTCGCCGACCGGTCAGGGCCCGAAGAAGGAGATCGCCGAGCGGACCGGGCGCCAGTTCCACAACGAGCACGGCCATGCCCACGGCTTCCCGGTGCACCCGCGCAACCGCTTCGACGCCCGGACCGTGCACCAGTGGTACGACTACGACGCACTGCGTGAACGGCTCGGCACCGAGCGGGTCGCCGGCCCGATGACCAACGGTCATGGCACCGTCTTCCCGAACTTCTCCTACCTGCCGGTCAACGGCTCGATCCGGGTCTGGCACCCCAAGGGCCCGGACCGGATGGAGGTGTGGGCCTGGACCGTCCTGGACCGGTCGATGCCCGAGGAGGTCCGCGAGGCCCAGCGGCTCTACAACCTGCGCACCTTCGGCCCGTCCGGCATCTTCGAGCAGGACGACGGCGAGAACTGGTCGGAGTGCCAGGCCATCGCGCACGGCTTCATGACCAACTCCACCCCGCTCAACTACCAGATGGGCATCGGGTCGGACCGCGAGGAGCCCGGCTACCCGGGCACCACCTCCGAGCTGCTGTCCGACTCGGCCGGCCGGGCGTTCTACCGGCGCTGGGCCGAGCTGATCCGGACCCCCGCCTGGCACGAGCAGGCCTGACGGCCCGACCGTACGCCCCACGATCCTGCCCCGGGACCCAGGCGCTGCGAGCCTGGCCCGGGCCCTGACCCCGATCCTGACCCCATGTTCCTGAACCTCACGGACCGAAAGGACCGATCATGACGCACATCGCCGTCACCGAGGACGACGAGCCGGCCGGCGGCTTCGGGCCGGCCGCGGAGGCCGAACAGCGCCTCGACGGCACCCTGGTCGACGCCGCGTTCGGCTACCGGGTGGAGCAGTTCTACTTCCACGAGGCCGAACTGCTCGACGAGGGCCGCTACTCCGACTGGCTGGAGGTCTTCGACGACGACCTGCACTACTGGCTGCCGACCCGCTCCAACCGGACCCGCCGCCAGCAGGCCCTCGCCGTCTCCCGCCCCGGGGAGGCCGCCTTCTACGACGAGACCAAGGACTCGCTCGCCTGGCGGATCCGCCGCTACGACTCCGGGATGGCCTGGTCGGAGGACCCGCCGTCGCGGACCCGGCACCTGATCAGCAACGTGTCGGTCCGGCACAAGGGCGAGCCGGAGGTGGCCGGGCCCCGGGAGTTCACCGCCCGGTCGGCCTTCCTCGTCTACCGCTCGCGGCTCGAGCGCGAGGTCGACCTCTACGCCGGGTCCCGTACGGACGTCCTGCGACTGCACCCCGACGGCGAGCTGCGGGTGGCCGAGCGGACCATCCTGCTCGAGTCGAACGTGCTGCTCGCCAAGAACATCTCCACCTTCTTCTGAGAGGAGCGCCCCGGTGACCAGCGTCGAGGAGCTGCGCGGCAACATCTACGACATCAACGTCAACCCCACGGTGTACGTCGAGCGGGTGGCCAAGTACCACCCGGGCAAGCTGGCGCTCGTCTACGAGCAGGAGGACTGGACGTACGGCGAGTTCGCCGACCGGGTCCGCCGCTTCGCCCACTACCTGGCCTCGCACGGCATCGGGAAGGGTGACCGGGTCGCCTACCTCGGCCTCAACTCGCGGGCCCTCCTGATCACCATGTTCGGTGCCTGGTGGTCCGGCGGGGTGTTCATGCCGGTCAACTTCCGGCTGGCCGCGACCGAGATCACCGACCTGGTGAAGCGGGGCGCGCCGAAGGTGATCGTGGTCGAGCCCGGCCACGCCCGGGTGCTGGCGGAGGTCGAGGGCCTGGAGGGCATCGCGATCCGGCTGGTCGACGACGACCCGGCCGTGCCGCCGAGCGGGGACGAGCCCGCCGAGTGGGAGCGGGTGTCGACCGGCCTGCCCAGCAGCGAGGTGGCCCGGGCGATGCCCGACCCGTTGCGGACGTCCATGGACGACCTCGGCATCCTGATGTTCACCTCCGGCACCACCGGCCTGCCGAAGGGCGTGATGCTGTCGTTCGGCAACATCTTCTGGAACTCGATCAACGTCGACACCCTGGTCGACACCCGGCCCGGCGACATGAACTACGCCGCCGCGCCGCTGTTCCACATCGGTGCGCTGAACTCGTTCACCATCCGCGCCTTCGTCCGCGGCAACGCGACGGTGGTCCGCCGCGCGGTGACCCCGGAGCAGGCGCTGCTCGACATCGAGAAGTACCGGGTCAACTCGGCCTTCCTGGTGCCCGCGCAGCTCACCGCGATGGCCAAGTCGCCGGTCTTCAACGACGCGGACATGTCCAGCCTGCGCGCCACGATCTGCGCCGGCGCCCCGGTGCCGACCTCGCTGATCCAGGAGTACGCCGCCAAGGGGATGGCCGTGCAGCAGGCCTGGGGGCTCACCGAGACGGCCCCGTTCGCGACCTACCTGCCGGCCCGGATGACCGGGGTGAAGGCCGGCTCGTGCGGTGAACCGATGCCGTACACCGAGATCAAGCTGGTCGATGTCGACACCGGCGCCGACATCGAGGAGCCGCACGTCGCCGGCGAGCTGTGCGTCCGCGGCCCGAACGTCACGATCGGCTACTGGAACGACCTGGAGGCGACCGCGAAGGCCTTCCCGGACGGCTGGTTCCGGTCCGGTGACATCGGCTACCGCGACGAGGACGGCTTCTACTTCATCGTCGATCGGCGCAAGGACATGATCATCTCCGGCGGCGAGAACATCTACCCGGCCGAGGTCGAGCGGGCCCTGCACCGGATGGAGGGCGTCCGCGACATCGCCGTCGTCGGCGGGCCCGACCCGAAGTGGGGCGAGACCGTCGTCGCCGTGGTCGAGTTCGCCGCAGGGCAGGAGACCGACCTGGAGGCGCTGCGCGCGTTCGGCGAGACCCAGCTGGCCCGCTACAAGCTGCCGCGCGAGCTGTGGGCCGTCGACGTCGTGCCCCGCAACGCCGCCGGCAAGCTCGACAAGGCGGCGATCCGCCGGCTGGTGCTCGACCGCCGGGCGGAGGTGGCGCGATGAGCCCGATCGACCCGAGCAACCCGATCGACCCGGGCAGCCCGATCGGCCGGGTCGGCACGGCGGAACATGCCGCCGGGTGGGAACGGGCGTTGCAGGTCGACGCCGCGTCCACCGGGGACACCGCGTCCGCCGGGGACACCGCAACGGCGGGGGAGACCCTCGTCCAGGTGCGGCACACCCTCACCTCCCGGCTGCGCGACGCCTACCCCGTCGGCGCCCGGGACCTGGAGATCGGCGTCACCCGGGGCACCCCCGAAGGGGTCGCCCTCGTGGTGGCGCACCTGTTCGCCGAGGACCCGGCCTGCCGCCGGATCATCCTCGCGGTGCCGGAGCAGGACCGCGTCCTGGCAGATCTCGCCGAGGGGGCCGACCTGCGTCCGGTCGTCGAGGTCGAGCTCACCGATGACACCGTCGTCGAGCTCTGGGTCGCCGAACCCGCCAGGGTCACCGCCCGATCCACCGCCGTCGACGACCTGCCGCAGACCTGAGAGGCCCTTCCCGATGACCGACCCCGACTTCCACCGGCAGTGGGCCGACTTCTACGAGGACGTCGACGACGTCGCCGTGTCGCTGGGGCTGCAGCCCGTCAGTGCCGACGACGACCACGTGCACCTCAGGATGCCCCTGCAGCCGCACATCCGCCAGATCGCCGGGATGTTCTCCGCGGCCTCACTCTTCGGCCTGGCCGACGTCTGTGCCACCTGGCTGGCGATGCGACACGTCCCGCAGGGGCAGTTCCCGCTGTTGGTGCAGTCCAGCACCAACCTGATCGCGAACACCTCGGGGGGCCACGCCCACGCCGTCGCCACCCTGGTCAAGGCGGGGCGTACGCTCGTCGTCGCCCAGGTCCGGGTGACCGACGACACCGACCGGGTGCTGGCGGTGGTGACGAACACGATGGTGCCGCGGTAGCGGCGCACGATGGTGCCGCGATAGCAGCGCACGATGGTGCCGCGGCAGCGGTGGGCGCCGCCCGACGTGTCAGCGTCTCGATGTGACGCGACATGTCGATGCCCGGCGTTCGATGTCCTGGCGTTCGACGTCACGCATGTCGGTGTCACGTGCTTCGACGCCACAGCATGTCGGACGTCACAGCATGGTGACCGCGGTGGCCTGGGTGACCAGGACCAGCGCGTCGTACGCGTCGGCCGGGACGGTCGGGACCGTCACCAGCGGCGGCACCCAGGCCTGCCAGGCGGCGAAGCTGTCGCCCGCGCTGCCCATCGGGACGGTGCGGTGCAGCCGGTCGGTGTTGGCCGGGCCGGCGGTGGCGAAGTCCAGGTAGCCCTGCCGGGTGCCGGCGAACATCCCCCGCAGCGGTGTGGGGTGGACGATGACGAACTCGCGGCGCTTCCCGCCGCCGTCGGAGGCCAGGAACCGGGTCCGGACGAAATCGGTCCCGATCACCCGGTAGCCCTCGCCCCACCGCTGCGCGGCCAGCGCGCCGAGGTCGGCGTGATGGTAGGCGGCGCTGACCTTGTCGACGTGGCCGTCGTGGGCGAACAGCAGCACGTGCGGCGCGCCGTCCGCGGTGCTGCGGGTGACGGCGCGGTCGAGGTTGGCGTACATCAGCTGGGCCCGGGTCGCCGCGTAGTCGGCCCCGTGCTGTTGCAGGTCACGGCCCTGCTGGAGTGCGCGGGCGGCGTCCAGGGCGACCCGGCCGGCGGCGTCGGCCCCCACCCCGGTGCCCTCGGCCGCTACCCCGGTGGCCTCGACGGCCGCGGCCAGCTCGTCCAGGCCCGCTGAGACGGCCCGGTAGTCCGCAGCATCGCGGTGGTCGTCGGTCAGGCTCGCCAGCGCGGCGGCGAGGCGTTCGGCGCCCGCCGGATCGTACGTCGCCAGTCGGTCGAGGGCGAGCTGCTTGTTGGCGTCGACCCGCTGGACATCCATCCCGACCAGGTGGGTCCGTTCGGTGGCGGGCAGCGCCGCGTTGCGGTCCCGGAGGAACTGCAGGAAGTCCGCGACCTGCTGGGTCTTGTTGAGCCGGAACCCGAAGCGCAGGGCGGCCTCACCGGCGGTGCCCGGCCCACCCTGGACGAACCGGTCGACCACCGCCACCGAGCCGACGTCCTCCTCCAGGACGATGGTGCGGAACTGCGGCAGCTTGCGGGCCAGCTCGGTGCGCAGCGTCTGGAACTCGGCATTGCCGTGGGTGGCCTCGCCGAGTGCCAGCACGGTCGCTCCGGTCAGCTGCGGGCCGAGGGTGGCGTCGGTGAACTCGACCGCCTGCGGCTCGCCCTGGGCGCGGGTCGTCCAGGCCCGCCAGCCGAAGGCCGCCGCGAGGATGAGCACGGCGAGGGCGAGGGTGAGGACGGTACGCAGGGGTCTGGACTCGGTCATGGACCCAGTCCATCGCAGTCGACCGGCCGACGCATCGGCGGAGGGGCCGGATCCGCCCGGCCTGTCGGCCACCGGACGGCCGGGGTCGACGGCCGTCGGGCCAGGACCACCCCGGCCCATCGGCGGGCCCGATGCCGGCCGATGGGCCGACCGGTTCCGGCCGATGGTCGGTCGTGGCCGGGCCGTCCGCCTGGGAGACTCGGGACATGCCCACCCCGCCCACGACCAGCCCGTCCACGACCGGCCCGACCATGACCGGCCCGCTCACGACCAGTCCGCCCGCCGCGTCCCGGCAGGGCTCCACCGCGTCCGGGCAGGGCTCCACCGCGTCCCGGCAGGACTCCACCGCGTCCCGGCAGGACTCCGTGGTCACCTGGACGGTCGCGGTGCTCTTCTGGGTGTACTACCTGACGCCGGTCGTCGTACGTCCCGATCGGTGGACCTTCGCCCTGATCGCCGCCGTCCCGGGACTGGTGGCCCTCGCCGTGCTCACCCTGCGCCACCGGCGCCCGGTCGTGACGGCCCTGGTGGTCGGGGCGTGCCTGGCGGTGAACGCGACCGCCACCGGCGCTGCCCTGGTCGTCCAGGCCGTGCTCGCGCACCGGGCCCGGCGGATCAGCACCGTGGTGGCGTCGGCGACCGGCTTCCTGGTGGCCAAGGTCGTCGAGATCGTCGTGGCCGAGGTCGCCGCCGGGCAGCCCGCCCGGACCTCGGCGGTCGTGTTCGAGTTCCTGCTGCTCGGGGCGGGCCTGGCGATCGCCACCCTGGTCGGTCGTCTGCGGCGCAGCCGGGAGGAGGAGGTGGTGAGTCGGGCGGCGTCCGAGCGGTCCCGGCAGGAGGCCGAGCGGGCCCGCCACGAGGCCGAGCAGGCCCGGCTGGCCGAGGCCCGGCTGGCCGAGCGGGCCCGGATCGCCCGGGAGATGCACGACGTGGTGGCCCACCGGATCTCCCTGGTGGCGATGCACGCCGGCGTGCGGGCCCACACCGCCGGCGACGACGCCGGGCGGGAGACCGCGCGGCTGATCCAGACGAATGCCCGGGAGGCGCTCGCCGAGTTGCGTGTCGTCCTCGCCGACCTGCGTGACCCGGGCGACCCGCCCGAGCCGCCCCAGCCCACGCTCGCCGATCTGCCCCGGCTGGTGGCGGAGGGTCAGCGGGCCGGTCAGCGGATCGACCTCACGCTGTCCGTCGCCGGGGACGAGGTGCCACCCAGGCTCAGCCGACAGGCCTACCGGATCGTCCAGGAGGGCCTCACCAACGCCCGCCGGCACGCGCCGGGCGCCCCGGTGACGGTCGAGGTGGCCGGGCGCGTCGGCGGTCGACTGGCCGTCGAGATCACCAATCCGCTGACCGTCCCCGCCTCTGGCGCCGCCCCCGGTGACCCGGCGGGGACCGGGCTCGGCCTGGTCGGCGTCACCGAGCGCGCCGCCCTGCTGGGCGGGTCGGTGCACCACGGGGCCCGCGACGGCGCGTACGTCCTGACCGCCTCGCTGCCGTGGACGGCCTCGGCATGATCTCGGTGCTGCTGGTCGATGACGATCCGCTGGTCCGGACCGGTCTGCGGATGATCCTCGGCCTGGACGCCGAGCTCACCCTGGCCGGTGAGGCGGCCGACGGCGAGGAGGCCCTCACCCGGATCGAGGAGACCCGACCGGACGTCGTGCTGCTCGACGTCCCGATGCCGGTGCTGGACGGACTGGGCGTCCTGCGAAGGCTCCAGGGCCGTCCGGACGCCCCCGCCGTCATCGTCCTGACCACCTTCGACACCGATGACCACGTGCTGCGCGCGCTGGCGGCGGGGGCGCGAGGCTTCCTGCTCAAGGACGTCGATCCCGCCGAGATGATCGCCGCCGTGAAGGTAGCCCACCGGGGCGATCCGGTGCTGTCCCCGGCGGTGACGGCGACCGTGATCAGGGCGGCGACCGCGGCACCGGTGACGGACCCGGCCGCCGTCGCGATGGTCGCCGAGCTCACCGACCGGGAACGCGAGGTGGCCGGGTTGCTGCTGGCCGGGCGGACGAACGCCGAGATCGGTCACCGGCTCGCGATGAGCCTCGCCACCGTGAAGGCGCACATCACCCGGATCTTCACCAAGCTCGCCGTCGACAACCGCGTCTCGGCGGCGATGGTGCTCCGCGACGCCGGCCTGTGACGCCGAGCTGCGACGCCGGCCGGTAACGCCGAGCTGCGACGCCGGCCGGTAACGCCGGCCTGGGACGTCACCGGCCGGTGGGGCCGCGGGGCGGGTGAGGATGCGGGGATGGTGACGACGCAGGGCCGGCGTCAGTCCTCGACGAACCGGGGCGTCCAGACCTGTCCGCCCGAGGTCACCCGGGTGGAGCGGGCCCCGATCATCACCAGGCACTTCATGTCGACCTCGGCCGGGTCCCAAGCACCGAGAGTGGTCACCCGCAGCGACTCCTCCGCCCGGCCGATGTCGCGGCCGATCACCACGACGGTCTCCGGCGCCCGCTCCTCGAGCAGGATGTCCCGGGCGGCGAAGAGCTGGTCGGGCCGGGCCGTGGACCGCGGGTTGTAGAGGGCCAGCACCAGGTCGGCGCGGCTGATGTGGCGCAGCCGGTCCTCGATCACCGACCACGGCTTGAGCCGGTCGGACAGCGACATGATCGTGAAGTCGGCACCCATCGGCGCACCGGCCCGGGCGGCCACCGCCTGGGCGGCGGTCACCCCCGGCAGCACCCGGATCGGGACATCGGCGTACGCCGGGTCCTCGGCCGCCTCGAACACCGCCGCGGCCATCCCGAACACCCCGGCGTCACCGCCGGACACCACGGCCACCCGCTCCCCGCACCGGGCCAGGTCGAGCGCGAACCGGGCCCGGTCCACCTCGACGGTGTTGCCCGAGGCGTGCCGCTGCAGCCCCTCGCGCTGCGGCACCCGATTGACGTACGGCGCATAGCCGACGATGTGGTCGACCGAGGCGAGCGCGGCCGAGGCCTCCGGGGTCAGCCAGTGGTCCGGACCGGGTCCGAGCCCGACGACGAGCACCTCCGCCCGGTGAGCGGCCTGGTGATCCACGGGCTGTCCGGGCGAGGTCGCCGTGGGGTCGGTCGCGCCGGGGCGGGGCACGCCGGGGCGGGGCACGCCGGGACGGGTCACTGAGGGGTGAGCCGCTGTGGGGTGAGCCGCTGTGGGGTGGAGGGTGTCGGCGGCGGCGCGTACGCCACTGGCCGCGGCCCGCCCGGCGGCGTCGGCGCGGGTGTCCGGGCCGGGCACCAGCACCATCGACATGTACGGCACAGTGGCCGGGTCGACGTCGGCGACCCGGCGGACGCGCTGGTCGGCGCCGCTGGCCCGCTCGACGTACCAGGCGTCGGTCAGCCGGCCGGCCTGGCGCAACGCCTCGACCACCCCGGGAAAGGTGCGGCCCAGCTTCATGATCACGGCGGCCTGGGTGTCGGCCAGCCGACGGGCCAGCTCCGGCACCGGCAGCGTGCCCGGCAGCACGGTCAGCACGTCCTCGTGGCGCGCCAGCCCGGTGCCGATCGCGGTGGTCGCCGCGGCGAGGGCCGGGACGCCCGGCACCACCTCGGCAGGGAAGCGGTCGGCGAGCCGGTCGTGCAGGTACATGTACGAGCCGTAGAACAGCGGATCGCCCTCGGCCAGCACGACGACGTCACGCCCGGCCGCGAGGTGGACCGCCAGCCGCTCGGCGCACTCGTCGTAGAAGGCGGCGATCTCGCCGTAATAGCCCAGCGGGTGCCGCGATTCGGCGGTGGTCACCGGGTAGCGGAGCAGCTCCTCGAGGACACCGTCGGGCACCAGCTCATCGGCGATCCGCCGGGCGATCGACTCACCCTTCGGGCCGGAGTGGTAGGCGATGACGTCGGCGGCGGCGATCAACCGGGCCGCCTTGCGGGTGATCAGCTCCGGGTCGCCCGGGCCGACCCCGACCCCCCAGAGGTGCCCGACACCCGTCACCGGCCGGTGCTCTGCACCTGTCGACCGGTGTCCTGCACCCGTCATCGGCTCGTCTCCGCGTCAGCCTCGTCCGGACCCATCAGTCGCCTCTCCTCGATCGCATCGATGACCGTCACCACGTGGCGGGGCGCCACCACGTCCACGTACGGTCCGCGGGGGGCGCCGCAGCGGTGCTCGCACCCGGAGATGTGCACGTCCTCGGTGAGGATCACCTCACCGTTCGTGGCGGCATCCACCAAGCGCTCGGCCATCGCCAGCGTATCGACTTCGGTGCGGACGCATCCGATCGCACCGGGACACG
This sequence comes from Raineyella sp., assembly GCF_034933565.1. NCBI lineage: Bacteria > Bacillati > Actinomycetota > Actinomycetes > Propionibacteriales > Propionibacteriaceae > Raineyella > Raineyella sp. The sequence continues at coordinate 1,691 of NZ_JAYFNG010000029.1, read as the reverse complement.
CGCTGACGTGCGCCCACGGTTCGGCCGGGTCGATGGCGTAGCCGACGGCGCGGAAGGCGGCCATGTCGTACGCGCCGTCCCTGATCAGCAGCTGCCGCCACGGGGTGATGGTGACCTCTCCGCGCGGCAGGACGTCGATCATCTCCGGGCTGAGCAGGCCGAGCGGCACTCCGGCCAGCAGGTCCGCGCCGACCGGCCCCACCTGGGGCCGGTGGCCGCGGTGGATCGTCCGGGAGGTGCCCGGGCCGAGCTGGACGGACAGCCGGGCGCCGAACTTCGACCGGGAGCGGAACCCGAGCTGGTACGGGTGGACCGGGGCCGGGTCCTCGTGCAGCCGCAGCCGGCCGAACTCGCGGGCCAGCCGGACCATCGTCTCCACCGCCTGGCGGGCCAGCACGTCCCAGGTCTCGCCGGTGCTCGTCGCGATCACCCCGGCCGACGGGGTCACCGCCTGGTAGAGCAGGTCCCAGCGCTCTGCGGCGACGTCGCCGCGCCCGTCGTCGAACGCCCAGACGAAGCTGCCGGGCAGGTCCGCCAGCCGGGGGTCGGCCTGGATCGCCGCGTCGAGCTCGGCCACCAGCGGGCGCAGGTCGGGGCGCTGCTGCGACGGCAGCGGGGAGCAGAGGATGCTCCGGACCCGCTCGTGGCTGCGGGGGACGATGCCGGTGGCGATGAACGCGTTGATCGCCGCGGCGGCGATCGTGCCGTTCGCGCCCAGGGTCATCGACCGGAGCTGGATGTTGCCGCGGATGGTGAGCTGGAGCAGCCCGTCGGCGAACTGCGCCGAGATGTCGGACAACTGGCGCAGGACCTGGGAGGTCACGTATCCGCCGGGGACCCGGAGCCGGACGAGGCCCCCGTCCCTGGCGCGGTACGGTCGCGTCAGGCCGGGAGAACCATCGGTCGACGCGTCGGATCGGGCCACATCGGCGATCCTAGACGGCCGGGCCGCGCAGGAGAACACCCTGCCGGTCCGGCCCCGGGTCAGCCCACCGGCCCGGCCCACCGGCCCGGGGCACGGGTCAGCGGGTCGGCCCTGGGCCCCCGATCGGCCCGGAGGGTGTCGTACGGTTCAGATCTCCTGCTCCCGGGCGAGGGCGTTGATCGCCGAGGAGGCGAGCGCGGATCCGCCGCGCCGGCCGTTGACGACGAGCCACTCCAGGCCGTACGGATTCTCCGCCAGGGCCACCTTCGACTCGGGCGAGCCGACGAACCCGACCGGGATGCCCAGCACCGCCGCGGGCCGGGGCCCGCCGGCGGCGACGAGCTCGAGCAGCTGGAACAGGGCGGTGGGGGCGTTGCCGATGGCGACCACCGCGCCCTCCAACCGGTCCCACAGACTGACCGCGGCGGCACTGCGGGTGGTGCCCCAGGCGGCGGCGATCTGTGGCACCCGCGGGTCCTGCAGGGTGCAGATCACCTCGTTGTCGGCGGGCAGCCGGCGCCGGGTGATGCCCGCGGCGATCATCGTCGCATCGGTGTAGATCGGGGCGCCGGCCCGCAGCGCGCCCCGGGCGGCGGTCACCAGGCCGGGGGAGAAGGCGATCTGCTCGGCCAGGGCGGGGTCGCCGGCGGCGTGGATCATCCGGACCGCGACGGTGTTCTGCTCCGGGGTGAACCGGGACAGGTCGGCCTCGGCCCGGATCATCCCGAAGGACCTGCGGTAGATCGAGGTGCCGTCGGTGTCGTAG